>JBAZRU010000078.1:0-1146 GCA_041662805.1 Candidatus Hydrogenedentales bacterium
CTTTGGCTACGTTGAAGCCTTGCCCCAATGAGCAGAATTCCTTGGCTATCCCTCCCCCTCTTTTTACCCTTGCATCCCCGCTCCGAATCCGGGCAGTCTTTACTCTGATTCGTCTGGCACTCGTATACGAAGGGGGAGAACATGAGAATCCGTCGTCCGCTCAGTTGGATTGTGTGCGCGCTTCTGCTGGTTCCGTTTGCGGCGAGCATCGCCTTCGCCGGCGCGGCACCGGCAAGCCCGGTCGTGGTCACGGCCTCCCCCGAATCGGACTGGCTCGTCGGGCCGGTCGAGGCGCGGGCGCGCATGGAGAAGCGGGCCAAGGCCAACGAAATCGCGTTGACCAACGGCCTCGTCGCGCGTACGTTTCGCCTCGCCCCCAACGCGGCGACCATCGACTACCGAAACGAAACGACGAATAGGACCATCCTTCGCGGCGTGAAGCCCGAAGCCGTCATCACGCTCGATGGACAGCGCATCGAAATCGGCGGTCTGAAAGGCCAGCCTGACTATGCCTATCTCGACCCCGCGTGGCTTGGTGCAATGGCGAGCGCGCCGGAGGCGTTTGTCTTCGCGGGATACGAGGAGTCCGCACCCGAGGCTCCCTATCCGTGGCAACCCAAACGCCATGCCCCCGCGACGCCGTGGCCCCCGAAGGGCGTGCGCGTCACGATGCATTACCAAGCCCCGGGCCACTGGAAACCCGCCTACGACGGACTCCGCGTCTCCGTCGTCTACGAACTCTACGATGGTCTGCCGGTTATGGCGAAGTGGGTCGTCATCGAAAACGGCACGGCACATGATGTCTCCGTTGATGGCATTGAATCCGAGATTCTCGCCGTCACCGAATACGAAAAGGACCGCGTGCACGTCGAGAGCGAATACGCGTTCAACACGATGAACACGACATTCTGGGGTCCCGATGCCGAGTACCTCACGCAGGTCGACTACGAATACCGCATGCCCTTGCTCATGACGAGCAAGTATCCGCTGGGTCCCGGCGTGAAGCTGGCCGCGGGCGAACGCTTCCAGTCTTTCCGCACGTTCGAGTTACTTCACGACAGCGACGACCGGGAGCGCCGGGGCATGGCGCGCCGTCGCATGATGCGCACGCTCGCCCCGCAGGTCACCGAGAACCCGATCCTCATG
>JBAZRU010000078.1:1156-5636 GCA_041662805.1 Candidatus Hydrogenedentales bacterium
GCACGTCCGCGAATCGGACTCGGTATCGGTGCGCCGCGCCATCGACCAGTGCGCCGATGCCGGCTTCGAGATGGTCATCATGACGTTCTGGAGCGGCTTCGAAATCGAGAGCGAAGACCCCGCGTACATCGCGCGCATCAAAGCGGACGCCGACTATGCCCATAGCAAAGGCATCGAACTTGGGGGATACACCCTCATGACGGCCTCGCGCGACATCAGCCCCGAGTTCAACGTCGTCTCCAAAGAGACCGGCAAACCGGGCAGCATGTTCGGCCAGAGCGTATGCCTCTCGAGCGCGTGGTCCGACGGCTACTTCAAGCGCGTCCTCAACTTCATGGACGCCGCGGGCATGGACATCATCGAAACCGACGGTCCTTTCCACGGCGACACGTGCGCCTCGACGACGCACGATCACCACCGTGGCTACGAGGACTCGCAATTGCGCCAATGGCAGCGGTGTGGCGGGTTCTACCAGGAATGCCGCAAGCGCGGCATCTACATCAACACGCCCGATGTCTATTACTTCACGGGGAGCAACAAGTGCGCGATGGGCTATCGCGAAACGAACTTCAGTCTGCCCCGTTGGCGGCAGATCCTCATCGCCCGGCAGAACATCTTCGACGGCACTTTCGACAAGACGCCCAGCATGGGCTGGATGTTCGTGCCCCTCGTCGAATACCACGGCGGCGGCGCCGAGGCCACGATGGAACCGCTATCCGATCACCTCGCTGAATACGAATGGTACCTCGCCCAAAACTTCGGCAGCGGCGTCCAGGCGTGCTACCGTGGCCCGCGCCTCTACGACACCGACGCGACCCGCGCCGTCGTCAAGAAATGGGTCGACTTCTACAAGGCCCACCGCGCCATCCTCGACTCCGACCTCATCCACGTCCGCCGCGCCGACGGCACTGGCCTCGATTGCATGCTCCATGTGAATGCGGCGCTCCCCGAACGGGGTCTGGCCATGGTCTTCAACCCAACGGACGAGGCCATCAAGGAGACCATCGAGTTGCCCCTCTACTACTCGGGGCTCACCACGACTGCCAAGATTCGCGAGCAAGACGGGAAGGTGGAGGAATACACGCTCGACCGGAGCTACCGCGCGAAGGTAAAGGTGAAAGTCCCCGCGAAGGGGATCACGTGGCTGGTGGTGCGGTAACGCGGACAGACTGGGCAATTGCGTCCGTCGGTTCAAGAAAGCGAACGCAAAGGCGCAAAGACGCAAGGGGGCTTCGTCAATTTGGCGGCCCCGTTTTGTTTAATCCCGGGCACGGAGTTTTCCCCGTCTTTCTCCTGTCTTCCATGCCTTAACGACAGGCAACACACCAACGGCGAAGAGGGAAGCCTCTTTGCGTCATTGCGCCTTTGCGTCTTAGCGTTAACTTCCCATCCCATTGGCAACCCGATGCACTCCGTGCCTCACCATGCGCTCCCCGAAATTGATGACCAGGCCCAGCCTCAAATCTGTAAGACGTAGATACGTAAGAGTCTGTGCCTTGAAGAGGTCGTTGAATTGGGTAACCGCCTTACACTCAACGATCACTTTCTCCCCCACGATAAGATCGATGCGCAAGGATGATCCCCTTATACGGAATCGGCAATGACACCTGCCGCCGCACAACAAGCCCGCGCTGTTCCAACTCCCAGACCAACGCTTCCTCGTACACGCTCTCCAATAGACCTGGACCGCCCAGAGTTCGATGAACCTCGATCGCCGCATCCACAATGTGACGGCTGATAGCATTTTCGTCCAAATCTCCCGCCCCAAGACACGGAGTCGTAAACGCTTCAACTTCATGACTCATCGTAAGGCCGCCCCCCTTAATTCAAACCTCCAACACAAAGACGCCAAGCCGCCAAGCCGCAAGGAGCCAGCCCATGACATATCAACTCTTTGCGCCTTGGCGGCTTTGCGCCTTTGCGTTGATTTCCGAAAGACCATACTGTCTATTAACAGATGTAAGCAGCATAAATCGCAATACTACTACATCTTATTCAACTGACGTATTCATTTCAACGAGGCATCAGTAATCCCGGCCATCCTCTACCATGTATTGCAATACAAGGTACCATGCTGTATACTTCCTCTGGAGGTCCCGACCACCCATGAGCGAGCCATCGCACGACTTCAACCTCTCAAACTGGGTCACCCAGGCCCGCAAAGGCCTGCTCGAACTCTGCATTATCTCCCTCCTCGCCAAAGGCGACCTCCATGCCTACGAACTCGTGAAACGCCTTGCCGGGATGAAGGCGCTCGTCGTCACTGAGGGCACCGTCTACCCCCTGCTCTCCCGTCTGCGCTCGGCGGGACTCCTCGAATCGCGCCTCGAAGAGTCTTCCACCGGACCGGTTCGGCGCTACTACGGCCTCACGGACAAGGGACGTCAGAGCGTCGGGATGATGCGTTCGCACTGGCAAGAGTTGGTAAAAGAAGTCGAGAAACTTACGGAAAGTGGACAGGACCATGACTGAGTGGACGCCGGAAGCAAAGCAACGTTTGGACGACTACTTGAACCATGTGGACCGCCTGTCTCGGTCGATGGGCGATGACGCGACGGAGATTGTGGAAGGGCTGCGCGCCCACATCACCACGGAAGCAGAGGCGCATTCCGGCACACTTGTCACACTGGAGCATCTGGAGCAGACGCTCTCCGCCACCGGCACACCCCAACAAGTGCTTGGTCTTGCGGGCGCTCGCGACAATATTCCCCAGCGAGAGCCGGGACGACTCGTCCAAGAGATTGCGAAGGAGCATGGCGAAAAAAGACTGACGAAGGACTATTCCGACAGCAAGCGCACCTTCGTTCTATTCTTTGGGATTCTGCTTCCTGCCTTCGCGTTGTTGGTCGAATTCTTCGGCGGCATCATGGCCGGCATGTACTTGGACCCGATCCCCACAATCTGGCATGTCCTGGCCGGGATTCTCTTGCTCGTGTCCTTGGCAGTCGGCGACCTGACCATTGCCCGGCTCGTGTACGGCAAGACGATTCGATGGCCCAAGCTAGTCCTATTTCTCAACGCCTACGCGACCACCCTCGCCACGGTTTACTTCATTGTCTACGCGCCCATGCTGCCAATCTCCACCGTGATGATCATCGCCTTGGGCGGTGGCCTCTTGGGCTTTGCCCCCCTCTTCTGCATGCTCTCGGGCTTGTATCACATGCGCCTGCTCCACCGCCTCATCCCGGACGAGACCGTTCCGCGAAAACTCGCGCGGAAAAGCTCGTGGGCTGGAGTGCTCGTGGTACTCGCGCTCACGGTTGCATACGGAGGGCCGACCCTATGGGTCAAGCACCTCATCAGGCAAGCTGTTTCCGAAGACGCAAGCGAACGTGAGTATGCCGTCGGTTGGATACGAACCCTGCATCTCGACGGTACCGTGCTGGAAGCTTGCTATCAAATTCCCGGGCGTGGCCCGTTCAGGGATGATTCCGGCTGGGACGCAGAGTGGGTAGCGGACAGAGCCGCCTATCACGAGTTGTACTATCGCCTCACGGGCAAGTCCCATCGCAGCGTCCCGCGCCCGGAGTTGCCAGGCAACTCCCCCTTCGCCGGACGCGTCGCTTCCGATGAAGAACTCATGGAGTCGTGGAATGACATCGGCGGGACGGAAGTGGCTGGGCGCGCTCGCGGCTTGCGTCTCAAAGGAAGCGCCATCGACGCCAATGTGGCGGCCTTCAATGCCGACGGTACAGGGCCCGCGCTGGCGTATATCGAATGGATACTGGAATTCAGGAACACGGACGATTGGGAAAAAGAAGCCCGCGCCCACATCGAAATGCCGCCCGGCGGCGTTCCTTCGCGCCTGACGTTGTTGATCGACGGCGAGGAGCGCGACGCGGCATACGGCACGCGCCAACAAACGCGCGACGCCTATCAGAAAGTCGTGCAGCGCCGGCGCGATCCCGCACTGCTCAACGTCGTCGGTCCTGATGTTGCCATGCTGCAGTGCTACCCCGTGCCTCCCGCCGGAACGATGAAGGTCAAGGTAGGCATCACCGCGCCGCTGATCGTGCGCGGGGGCAAATCGTATCTGCGTCTCCCCTACATTTCGGAGTGCAACTTTACCATCGACGCGAAGACCGAGCATGCGGTTTGGGTGGAGTTCCCCGCGGGCATGGGCGGCCGCGCCGAGGGTCTCGTGCAAGAGCCGGGGCAGGAGGGCCTGATGGGCCTTCGCGGCAAGCTGACCGAGAAGGCCTTGCAGAACCCCGCCTCCGCCACGCTCGAGTTCGCGTACACCAATGCAGATGGGCAGACCTTTACAGGCGAATTGAATGGCACCCGCGCACAAGCGATTCCTCACAGCGTGAGTTCGCCAAGCATACGAAAAGTCTGTTTCGTCCTTGACGGTTCGGTATTCATGGACAAAGCCGATATCGATTGGGGTCGCGTCATCCAAGCGCTCGCGGGCAAGTCTGAAGTAACGGCAGTTTTCGCTGGACAGAAGGTGGAGACGTACTCGGAGACCTTTGTCGCC
>JBAZRU010000078.1:5646-9586 GCA_041662805.1 Candidatus Hydrogenedentales bacterium
GCACTCGCGACGTGGTTTAAGACACGAACGTTTGAGGGCGGATGCGATGCCGCGCCCGCACTTGAGAAGGCTTGGAACCTCTTGTCGGCACAAGCTCCGGAAGGCGGCGCAGTTGTCTGGGTGCACGGCCCGCAAGTAGTCGAGTTGTCGTCCACAGAAGGCCTGAATCAATGGATGCGCCGCCGCCCTGCAGGCGACAACGGACAGCTTGCCTTACTTGCCGTCCCCGCCTTGCCCGGACCTAACCGTGTACTGAATAGCCTGACCGGGATGGTGGAGCGCGTGCCGGCGATTGGCTCGCTCACGGATACGCTCATTTCCTGTGTGCAGAATGGAACCGGGAATGAGTTGGCCCTTGCCATTAGCCTTGTGTCCGAAGGTTCGTCTTCGGGACAGGACATGAACCCATCCGCCTCAGACCACATGGTCCGGCTTGCGGTGAATGACGCCGTTGCAAAGGCGTTCCAATCCTCGGACGCGGGACGGAAGACCGAGGCCGCGAAGGTCGCTCAATCGGTGCGTATCGTGACGCCGCTCACCGGCGCTGTCGTTTTGCAGACGAAAGAACAATACGACGAGGCAGGGCTCGATCCCTCCGCCGACGAAGATGCGATACCTGGCATTCCCGAGCCGGAAGAGTGGGCGTTGCTGATCATTGTTGCGCTTGTGCTCCTGTTCGTGCCGCTTATGGGAAGAATCTCGCGTCGCGCTACGCAACCATTGAGTTAGGATTCCATAACCGGTGTTGCCAGAAGCATGAACACTGAACTAGTATGAAAGCCCCCCCATCACCGATGGGTGCTGGGCTGCCCCTGCCTCAATGCGGGAGAGATGAGGTCGCAGAGGGATGAACCGGTCTAGAAACTGGCAGGAAGTTGACTAGTCTATGACTGAGCGGACACCGGAAGCGAGGCAACACCTGGATGAGGCGGCACGGGGCGTTGGCGTTAGCGCTGGCGAGCAGGTCGAGAAGCGACTCACGACACTTTACTTCCCCCCGATACGCATCGGCATCCTAGTCTGCGGAATTGCTCTTCCGATTATCGCGCTGCTCGCGGAGCTTGCCACGGGTGTCGTGGGCAGTCTTTACATAGACCCGATTCCTACCGTGTGGCACATCCTGGCGGGGATTCTCTTGCTCGCGTCGTTGGGAGTTGGAGACGTGACAATTTCTCGACTCGCATATGGCAAACCCGTCCACAGACCTCGACTCGTGCTGTTCCTCAATGCCTACGCGACGACGCTCGCTTCGGTATATTTCATCATCTTTGCGCCCATCCTTCCGATATCCACCTTAATGATGATCAAAGTTCATATCGGCGGCTTATTGGGCTACGCACCGTTGTTCTGCCTGCTCTCGGGGCTCTATCACATGTGGCTTCTCCGCCGCCTCATGCCACAGGAGACAATTCCGCGACGACAGGCGCGAAAGCACACATGGGCCGGAGTACTCGTTGCGCTCGGACTCACAGCGGCCTACGGAGGGCCAGTCCTTTGGACGCAGCACATCCTTAGACAGGCCATCTCGACAGATGCGGCGAAGCGTGAGAACGCCGTCGCATGGATTCGAGCTCTTCATCTGGAGACTTCAGTGCTTGAAGCTTGCTATGAGTTTCCGGACGATGGTCTATCCCCGTACTATTCTACCGATTGGCCTTCCGACATGAGGAGTTTTTACAGACTATATTACCGTCTCACGGGCCAGTCCCATCGCGATGCACCCCGGCCCAAACTTCCAAGGTATGGGATACACGCTGGAGACGTGAGAGTCGACGAGGAGTTGGTGGAGTCAATAAATGACGTCAAAGGGAGGGAGGCGGCTGGCCGTGAACGCGGACCGCGACTCAAGGGAAGCACGATCGGCGTATATGTGACGACCTTTGCAGCAGATGGTTCGGGTCCTGCCGTGGCGTACGTCGAATGGACAATGGAAATCCAGCAGACCAACTATTGGTACATAGAAGCCCGCGCCCACATCGAGATGCCTCACGGCGGAGTCCCTTCGCGCCTGACGATTTGGATCAACGGTGAGGAACGAGAAGCAGCGTTCGGCACACGCGGACAGACTCGGAGACCGCATCCGTTTGAGGTAGAGCGTCAATACGCTCCTGCCCAGTTTAACCTAGTCGGTCCCGATGTGGCCATGCTGCAGTGCTTTCCCATACACTCAGCGGACACGATAAAAGTCAAGGTGGGCATCACCGCGCCGCTTGTGGTGCGCGGGGGAAAATCGTATCTACGTCTCCCTTACATCTCGGAGTGCAATTTCGCGATTGATGCGAAAACAGAGCACGCAATCTGGGTGGAAATCCCGTCGGGCATGGAAGGCCGTGCCGCGTCGTTTGCGCAAGAGCCGGGAAGGAACGGCAGGCAGGGACTTCGTGCAAAGCTCACGGAGAAAGCACTGCAGGATCCCGCCGCGTCCACACTGGAGCTTTCGTGTCGAAGCGCGGATGGACAGTCTTTTTTGGGGGAATTGAACGGTACTCGCGCACAGGCAATCCCTCGGACGGCCAACGCGCGCGTTGTGCCGAAAGTCTGTTTTGTTCTGGACGGTTCGGTGTTCATGGACAAGGCTGAAATTGATTGGAGCCGCGTTATCACGGCGCTTGAGGGGAAGACCGAGGTAACAGCGGTCTTTGCGGGGCAGGACGTAGAGACGTTTTCGGAGGCTCTTGCAATGCCTGACGTCGCCCTCGCAGCGTGGTTCCGTTCGCGCACCTTCGAAGGAGGGTGCGATTCCGCGCCCGCGTTGGAGAAAGCATGGAGCCTCCTGTCGGCACAGGCTCCGGAAGGCGGCGCGGTTGTGTGGGTATACGGCCCGCAAGACGTCGAGCTATCGGCCAGTGAAGAACTGCTTCAATTGATGCGCCGCCGTCCTTCGGACGGCCAGGAGCAGATTCAGTTCTTCGCCGTTCAGGCGCTGCCAGGTCCGAACCGCGTTCTGAATAACCTCACAGGGATGGTGGAGCGCGTGCCGCTGGTTGGTTCGCTCACGGATACGCTGATCTCCTGCATCCAAAACGGAACGGGAGACGAACTGGATGTTGCCTACAGTCTCGTGTCCGATTCCTCGATAACCGGACAGGAGATGAATTCCTACGCTGCGGTGCATATGGTTCGTCTTGCCGTGAACGACGTCGTATCCAAGGCGATTCTATCGGGCGACGATGTCCAGAAGACCGAGGCAGGAAATCTCGCACAAACGGTCCGTATCGTGACGCCGCTCACAGGCGCAATCGTGGAAGATTCGCAAGAACTTCATTACATGACAAATCTTTATCCCTCCGCCGATGAGGACGCAATTCCAGGCATTCCCGAACCCGAAGAGTGGGCGCTCCTGATCGTTGTTGCGGTCGTGCTCCTAGCTGTGGCGTTGAAGTCCAAGGCCGCGCGACGAGCGGCCCGCATGGCAAAGTAAGGCTGCATGACCGGCGTCGCCAAAGGTGCGGGGGCTGCCATAGCCGGGGTGGCGTTCGTCTCGATTGCGTGCTGGGCTGCTTTCGCTTCCATGTGGGAGCGGTGGACTGCGCCGTGGGGAGAGGCATGGGGGGCGTGGGTCTTTGGGGCGGCCGCGGTGGCTTGGATCTATCTTCTCTACGAAAGCACAAGCGAAAAGCAGATCGTCGCGGCCCCCGCGAAAAATTGGCTCCTATTCGCGGCCGCGATGCTCCTTGTGTATGCGGCCGTCTTCGCTCACGCGCCCGGGCTTGTCACCTGTGAACTTGCTGCCGTGGCGCTCGGTAGCGTGATGCTTGCCGTGCTCCCCGCGAATACCCGAGCCGCCAGTTGGGGCCTACTTCCTCTTCTGATCGCGTCCCCGCACGTGGGAACCGCGGTCGACTTCTATCTGGGCTTCCCTCTACGGCTATGCGCGAGCAAGCTCGCCGCCATAATGCTGCTCGGCAATGCGACAAGTGTCGGGACGGGACTCAGCAGC
>JBAZRU010000078.1:9596-12213 GCA_041662805.1 Candidatus Hydrogenedentales bacterium
CCGTGCAGCGGCATTCGCATGCTGGCCGCCGCGCTCGTGCTGGCCGGGGCACTGTCGCTTCTGCTCCGTTTGCGTCCCGCATCCACCCTCGCCTTACTTGCCACTTCCGTATTCGTGGCCTTGTTCGGCAATGCCCACCGCGCCGCAAGCCTCTTCCTCGTAAACGTGCCTCCAGAAGATGCTGCGCACGCCGCAATCGGCGTTATCGTTTTTGTGGAGTGTGCAATCTTGCTTGTAGTCGCAGCGAAGCTCCTGCAGCGCCGTCAGTCGCGCTCGGCCCAGCCCGTCCGAGAACGCGCGAATGCCGGTCGCACCACAAAGACGGTATTCCTGCTCGCATGCGTGGCGGCGACGATTGGGGGATTCTCGAGAAACAGCCACACCGCCGTCGCGGCAAACGCAGCAACCGTCGTCTGGCCAAATACCTGGCAAGGACAGCCCCTGGACCCAATGCCTTTGCCCGAGAGCATCAACGAGTTTCTGTCCGACTTTCCGGGAGAATGGGCGCAGTTCCGCGTGGGCGACACGGGAAAGGTTGCGTTGCTGCGCCGATGCACCGTGGCGACGCGAAAGTTGCACCCCGCGGAGAATTGCTTCGCGGCGTTGGGAGGAACGTGTTCGCCCATGGCAAGTTTGCGCGACGAGCAAGGCCACGTGTGGAGCCGATTTCGGTATACAGATCCCGACGGCGCGCAACGCGTGGTTAGTCAGTGCTACTTCGCAATCCGGGAGACTGCCGGTGAACCAAACGAAACGCAGCAACGGGAGGACTTGTCGGATTGGCTTCGCGATGCGCCGTCTTGGCCCGACGCAAGCGCGTGGTACTGGGCAAGCGCGGTGCCCGGTTCTATAACGGAAATGACACTCGCGCTCACAGTCGCAGAGTAGATTTGAGCAGCGCCGCCTCTGTTCCGTCCAATACCTCTAGGACGTCAGGGACTGCTAAGGTTTACTGGAAGCTAGCTTTTCCAGCGCCCCGTCCGGGAGCCATTTGACGGCGAGTTGCTCGTCGAATTTGGATCGGACGGGGAAGCCGGTCGTGAACATGCCGCGCAGGCAGCTCATCTCGGTTTCGCGCTGGCACAGGGTCCGGTAGTAGGTTTGGAGCCGGTAGGCTTCCGCCATGGGAATGCGCACGCCGCCGGGTACCAGCGTCGGCATTTCCTTGACCGCCGCGCGCTCGGGGCTGTCGGCGGGCGCGCCCCACCGCAGCTCGGGCGGATGGTTCGGGTCGAAGCTGAGGTCATACAGGCGCGTCTCGAGATCGGCAAGCGTCAGATGCACCTTCTTGCCCGCGGAGTCAGTGTAGTCGATGCCTTTCTGCGCGAAGAGAAGCCGCTTCTCCTGAATGATGGCCGTCGCAAAATCGGCGGGCGTCTTGATGTTGTACTTCTCGAACCCGGCGAGGTCGATCAGATGCGGCATCGATTCGTACCAGCGAATCGCGTTGTCCATCCAGTCGGCGAGATAGAAATACTTGTTGCGCCGGTCGACATCGGACGAGGGCGAACTCCAGGTCTCCCAACGGCCTTTTGCCTGGAAGATGTTCTCGTCTCTCACTTCCTCGGGATACAAGACGGGGCCGTTCTGTTTCACTTCGCGCCACGCGTCTTGCACGAAGACCTCGCGGCCTTTCCACATCTCGACCATCGTGTCCATGTATTTCTGCATGAACTGCATGGGCACGACTTTGTCGACGGTCTTCATGCGGTACCGGATGAATTCATGGACGCTGCCGAGCTTGAAGCCGTCTTCCATGATCTTCTGCGTGTCGACCATTTCGCCGACTTTCGTGTACTGCTCGTAGGACATGCCAAACGCTTCCATTTCGGTATCGGTGCGGCGGCGCACTTTGGTGACGTGGCCTTTGGCGTTCGTTTCGCAGATGGGGAAGCGGTAGACGCGAAGCCCTTGGAAGCAGCCCTTCATCGGATTCTCGGCGTGGTCGGTCTTGAACGGTTCGATCCCCGATACGGCATTGAGGCCGTTGTAAGTGAAGATATTCTTCGTGGCGTCGGTGGACGCGTTGATGAAATACAGCTCACCGTATTCATCGATCTTCGCGAGGAGGAGGCTGTGGCCGTCGACATAGTTCATGCAACCGGGCATGAGGAATTGGCGGTTGATGGCCACGGGGACCGTATCGCTCCACGCCGAGTTCTTGCTGCCGGGCTCGACGCGGTAGTTGCCGGAGGAATAGGCGGTCATGGCGATTTCGAAAAAGTGCTGCGGAGAAGAACACTGGAAGCTGCTGACTAACCCGACGGGGATGTTGTTGGGAGAAACACGAATGTCGCCTTCAACGGGCGACACGTAGGAAGTCATCCACGGCAAACCGCGCCGATACGCGTAGTACGCAGGCATGGCCAGCGTGAACTTCGCGCAATCGACCATGGCGTTCATGTAGCGAATCGTGCCTTTGGGTAGCTGCGGATTGCTGCCCTTGCCCGCGAATTCCGGGTCCAGCAGCAAGTTCATTTGCGGGTCGCTGAGAATGCGGTCCAGCTTGGCGACACGTTGTTCGACGTCGCCGCCATCGGTGCGCATGAAGTAAATGTGCTCGACCCACTTCGCGAAGTGCTGCGTCTCGGCATGGTTCCATTGGCGGCGCAGTGGC
>JBAZRU010000078.1:12223-15567 GCA_041662805.1 Candidatus Hydrogenedentales bacterium
CGCCTTGGTTTGAGAAGATAGACGGCGGGTTGGGATCGGGCTCTGCGTAGGCGGTGAGCGCCATCACGGCGAGGATCATCACGGCAAGAATGCCACGCGTCCCAAAATGAAGCGACGCCCCCGAGTTCCTCGCGGAAAACACGATTCCCTGAACGTGATTCTGAACCTGCCGTGCGATCACGAGACTACCTTCCTCCAGTTTGCGAACGCGTCCAAAGGACATTGCTGCCCATGGGAAATGCACTCACGTATAAACGATGGACCTGTTATCGAAGAACCTACGGAAGCGGCTTCCCGATTGGATGCCACGACAGCGCCACGATGGACCGAAAACCGCCAGAAGGATTGTACCAGACGATGGGACGGGAGGCGAATAGGCGAGGAAAAGGGCCAATGCGGTCGAGATGGCAATTAACGGAGGGCGGGTTTTCCAACCCGCCAATTGGGGTCAACGACCATTATGGCGGAGTATCCGAGCAAGAACACCTCAAATGGCAGAAGAAAGCGGCGGGTAGGAAAACCCGCCCTCCGATCAATTTCTCATGCGATCGGCGAGACGCGTATTGCGCTTGGTGGTTTGGACGTTGTGCACGGCGAGCGCCACGGCCTTGGGATCGCCGACGAGGATGACGAGGCGGCTGGCGCGGGTGATGGCGGTGTAGAGAACGTTGCGCTGGAGCATCATGTAGTGCTGCGTGAGCAAGGGCACGATGACCGCGGGGTATTCGCTGCCCTGGGATTTGTGGATAGTGCCTGCGTACGCAAGCGACAGTTCGTCGAGGTTATCGAATGGGTACAGCACCGCGCGGTCGTCGAATTGAATCTGGGCTTCCTTGAGCCCTTCGTCAACGACCGTCACGAAGCCGATGTCGCCGTTGAACACGTCGAGCTCGTAGTTGTTGCGCATCTGCATCACCTTGTCGTGCAGACCGAAGGGACGATGCGCGACCGGCTCCACGCTGGGATTGAGCGCGTGCTGCAACTCCTCGTTGAGCCGCGCGACGCCCGCCTCGCCACGATGCATGGGCGCAAGCACCTGGATGTCGCGGGCGGGGTCAAGTTTGAACTTCGCGGGGATGCGCTTGGTAACGAGTTCGAGGATCGTCTCCAGGGCCTTCGCGGGATCTTTGCGCTCGATGAAGAAGAAGTCCTTCTCATTGTAGATCGGAAGCTGGCCGCTATTGATGCGGTGCGCGTTGCTGATGATGCCGCTCTCGGCGGCCTGCCGAAACACGGTCTTCAGCCACACAACCGGAACCCGGCGACTCAGGATGACATCCATCAGTACATTGCCGGGACCGACGGACGGCAGTTGGTCGACATCGCCGACGAGGAAGAGACGCGTCTGCGGGGATAGCGCCTTGAGCAGGCTGAACATGAGATTGATGTCGACCATCGACGTCTCGTCGATGACGACGAGGTCCGCAGTCAACGGATTGCCCTCGTTGCGCAAGAAGCCGCCTGCCTTGGGGCTCCATTCGAGCAGGCGATGGATCGTCTTCGCTTCTCGGCCCGTGGCGTCGCTCATGCGCTTCGCGGCGCGGCCCGTCGGGGCGGCGAGAATGAGTGAGAGGCCCTTCTTCGCGAGGATGGCCAGCAGACTGTTCAGCAACGTGGTCTTGCCGGTGCCGGGTCCGCCGGTGATGACCATCATCTTGGCGTTGACGGCGGTTTGGATGGCCTCGCGCTGTTCCTCGGACAACTCGATCTTGAATTCCTTCTGCACCCAAGCGATGGCCCGATCGATGACGATAGGAACCGGCTCATGCGGGATCTTCAACAGGCGTTTGATGAGATGGGCGCAACCGGTCTCGGCTGCGTGGAGGATAGGCGTATAGATCCGGTCGTCCTCCTTGATAACCCGCTGTTCCCGCTCAAGGACCGTCATGGCGTCTTCAACGATGCGCTCGCTCACGCCCAGCAACTCCGTGGCCGTGCGAAGCAGGGCCTGGTCGGATGAGAAGACGTGGCCTTCCATTACCGATTCGCCCAACACGTGAAGGAGGCCCGCCGCTGCGCGTTTGGGCGAATCCTTCTCGATCCCCAAGCGGCTTGCGATAGCGTCCGCGGACTTGAACGCGATACCGGCAATGTCGTCGGCGAGCCGGTACGGATTGTCGCGCAAGACGGCGACCGCGCTGTCGCCGTAACGTTTGTAGATCTTCACGGCCTGAGCCGCGCCGATGCCGTGCCCCTGCAAAAACAGCATGATCGACTGGATGGCCTTCTGCGCCTCCCAGGCGGTGCGGATTTGGTCGGCGCGTTTACGTCCGATCCCTTCGACGGTGCGAAGGCGCTTCGGTTCCTCGTCGATGATGCGCAGCGTCTCGACGCCGAAGGCGTCTACCAGGCGCTTCGCGAACACTGGGCCGATGCCGTCGATGAGCCCCGAGCCGAGGTACTTCTCGATGGCTGCGGCAGTGGCGGGCATGATGGTCTGATACTTTTCAACGCGAATCTGACGTCCGAATCGCTTGTCATCGACGCAACGCCCCCACAGACGGATGGTCTCTCCGGGAGATATGGCCAAACCGTTGCCGACAAACGTCGTGAAATACGGTTTGCCGGGTTCTTGCAAGCGCGCGACGATGAAACCGCTGTCCTGGCTTTCGAACACGATGCGTTCGACCGTTCCTTCGGCGCAGACGAGGGGGTCCTCCCCTTGGGCGTCGAGCGCGTCTCGAATCGTGGCCTGTTGCCCTGGGGCCAGGTCGTCATTCATGGCCGTGGCGCTGCTTCATGCCACATGGCTCTATCCCCCGAGGGGCACACTGTCGAAACGGCGAATCATGATCTCGTCCACCGCCGCGCGCGGGCTGAGCGACGCAAGATACAGACACGTCTCGGCGATGTCTTCCGGGGTCATCCAGTTGGTCTTGTCTCGGTCGGGCATGGCCTCCTGGGTAAGGCGCGTGTCCACGCCGCCGGGGCAGATGCTGTGCACCCCGATGCCGAAGCTACGGAGTTCCAGGGCAAGCGAGCGGGTCAGCCCGTTGAGTCCGAATTTCGAGGCGCAATACGCGCTCTGATTGACAATGGGCTTGAGCCCCGCCACGCTGGAGATGTTGATGATGCGGCCCGAGCGGCGCGCCATCATCGACGGCAACACGGCCTGCGTACACAGAAACGGTCCCGTGAGGTTGACGTCGAGCGTGCGTTCCCATTCCTCCAGCGCGAGTTCGTGAAAGGGCTTGAAACAGGCATAGCCCGCGTTGTTCACGAGAATGTCGATTGCGCCGAACGTATCGAGAGCGGACGTCACCATCACGCGAACCTGGGCCGGGTCGGTAACATCGCACACGACGCCAAGCGCGCGGGCTCCCGCTTCTCTGCCCGTATCGACG
>JBAZRU010000079.1:0-15538 GCA_041662805.1 Candidatus Hydrogenedentales bacterium
CGTGCCGCTCGAAGAGGACTACACCTTCGCGATTGCTGTCGATCAAGTGCTGGGCACGTTGTCCCAGGGGCGCACCGTGGTGACCAATTGGTCCACTTCGCAGATGGTGAAGGATATCTGTTCCGCGCACCATGCCAACCTGCGACGCGTGCCGACCGGCGAGATTTACACGGCCAGCGACGCAAAGCACTTCCACGCTGCCATTGCGGGTGAGGGGAGTTGTGCAGGCGTTATCGATCCGCGCGTGGGGATGGGCCGCGACGTACTGGTCGCAATCTGGCATGTGCTGGCCGCGTTGGCTCACAAGAGACAGGATGTGATGACCATCACGCGAGGGTATCCTCGGCACGTCAAGACGAGCCGTGACCAGGCCACAAACCTCCCCCAGGACGGCATGCTGGCGATGGTGGAGCGTCTGCAAGTTTACTATGCGGGCAAGCCCGACTTGGCGTTTATGAGCCGGGAAGATGGATTGATCGTCGCATTCAAGGACCATTCGCGCTTACAGATTCGTTCGTCGAATACGGAGCCGCTGCTTCGCGTTAGGTCCTCGTCGCCCGATCCCGGCAAGTCGGTCGCGCTTGCGGACGAGGCGATCCGAATGACCCTGGAGTTTGCGCAACAGGTGGATGGGAACGCGGGTACGTGATTCTGTCCAAGGACCATATCAGGAAAGAAGAGGGCGTAGTGCCGAATGCGCCCAAACGAGCCGATGAGGAGCGTAGAGAAATGTGCCGATACTGCGTGAGGATTTTGCTGGCGTTGATCGCCGTGGGAGCCGCCACCCCCGCGTTCGCCGCGGACGGGAAATCTCCTGGCGGGATCATGGCGGACCTCTCACGATTCAAAGACTACACCGTGGGCCGGGAATCCAGCGTCGATCCAAGCGGAGGCAACGCGGACGGGCGGCATGATTGGCCGCTCATGCCTGGCGACACGCGGACCATGGCGGATATCAAGGGTGCGGGGGCCATAGTCCACCTGTGGATCACAATCGCATCCAAGGACGAACAATACCTCAAGAACCTCGTACTTCGGATGTATTGGGATGGAGAGGAGCAACCTTCGGTTGAAGCCCCGGTAGGCGACTTCTTCGGCCTCGGCAACAATCGTTACTACCAGTACGCGTGCCTCCCGATCCAAATCGGTGTCGACCGCGGACTCAACTGCTATTGGCGCATGCCGTTCGGCAACGGTGCTCGCGTCACGGTCACCAACGACGGCCCTGTTCCGTGCATCGCTTTCTACTACTATGTCGACTACCAGAAGTACACACAGCCGCCCGACGACGAAGGGCGCTTCCACGCACAATATCGACAGGAATACCCCTGCACGCCCGGAACGAACTACGTGTTCGTCGACGCGAAAGGCCGCGGACACTATGTGGGCTGCAACCTCTCGATTCAGGATCGCGCCGGCGGCTGGTGGGGAGAAGGCGACGACATGATCTTCATCGACGGCGATGAGAAAGCCCAACTTCTCGGCACCGGTTCGGAAGACTACTTCTGCGGAGGTTGGGCCTATGGAGAATCCGAAACGCAGACCTTCAGCAATCTTTACTTCGGCGCGCCGCTAATTGAAGGCGGCCACAAGCAGAATGCCATTTGGAACGTGTATCGGTATCACCTTGAAGACCCAATTCCGTTTACGAAGAGCATCAAAGTGACGATGGAACATGGCCACGCAAACAATCGGAAAGACGATTTCTCGTCTGTTGCCTACTGGTACCAAACAGAACCCCATGTGCCGTTTCCGCCCATGCCCAAGGCCGGAGAACGCCTGCCCGCCAAAGCCACTGTTTTCGTGGAGCCGTGGGTAATCGAAGCTGAAGCGCTGGCGCCGTTGTTTCAAAGCGCCGAAGTCGTGGCTGAACCCACGAAGGACTTTGGAAATCTGTGGAGCGATGGCGCCCACCTGAAGTTCAACGCGAATGCACCCACATCGTTTAAGGCGGGTCTTCCGTCATCGCCAAGCGACGCGGGAACCTATGCCATTGAAGTGTGGTACACCGCCGGTCCGGATTACGGCCGTTGCGAGTTGTGGCTCAACGGCAAGAAGGCGTGTGAGTGGGATGGTTACAGCGCGGACGGTATTGTTCGTAAGAAGCTTGAGAAGCCGGGTCTGATCACCTTGGAGAAATCCGGCAACACAATCGAGCTTCGTGTCGTTGGGAAGAACGAAGCTGCCAAAGGATATTTGGCCGGCTATGACTGCTACCGCGTGTCGCCGCAATAGGTGCGCTCAGGCACGCGCGCCTCGCCTGAGCGATGCCGTGTTCTTGTACATAGGAAGGGAGAAGGGTAATGAATTCTAAACTCGGGTGGCGGCTTGCTTCTCAAGCGTGGTCGTTTCACCACATGACATTCTTTGAAGCCGTCGAAAAGACAGCAGCGCTCGGGTTGGCGTATATCGAAGCCTATCCAGGTCAGCCTCTAAGCCTCGCGGAGCGAGACATCAAATTCGATCAGAATCTTGGTCCAGCGGGATTGGACAAGGCCAAGAAGAAACTTCAAGCCGAGAACGTCGCGCTCGTGAACTTCGGCGTCGTCAATCTGCCCAACGACGAAGCGGAATCGCGCAAGGTCTTCAATTTCGCGAAGACAATGGGAATCGAGACAATCGTCTCCGAACCGCCTGAGGACGCCTTCGATTTGCTGGACTCGTTGTGCAAGGAATACGGCATCAACGTGGCTATTCACAATCATCCGGCCCCGTCGCGCTATTGGAATCCCGACACCGTACTCGCCGCATGCAAAGGGCGGAGTGCGTACATTGGCGCATGCGCCGACACCGGGCACTGGGTACGGTCCGGCATCGATCCGCTCGAAGCCCTGCGCAAGCTCGAAGGGCGCATCGTCAGCCTTCACAGCAAGGACGTCGATACGCAATCCCCCGAAGCGCTCGATGTCCCTTGGGGTACCGGTATTGGCGATATGAAGGGCCAACTTGTCGAAATTCGGCGTCAAGGAATTGCCCCCGTTCTTTCTATCGAGTACGAGCTGCCGACCGACGCCGATCCCCAAGAGGACATGGCCAAGTGCATCGCCTACTACGAAACGATTTGTAAGGAGCTCTGATACTGCCCACTCGGGTTTTAAACGCTGGCGAAGTCTCGCGAATCGCGCACACAAAGGAATTGGAGAATCGTTGTGGAAACCAATCGTCCGATACGAATCGGCATCATAGGCGTGGGGCAAATCGGCAAGGTTCATTTGGAAAACTACGCGAAGATTCCGGGAGCGGAAATCGTCGCCGCGGTCGATATTGATGAACCAGAACTAGAGCGCGTCGTGGAACGCTTTGCGATTCCGAGCAGGTACGTCTCCTACAGAGAGATGCTTCAACGCGACGACATCGAAGCCGTTGATGTCTGTCTTCATAATAACCTGCACGCGCCCGTCACGATTGCCGCGCTGGAAGCGGGCAAGAACGTCTATTGCGAGAAACCCATGGCGGGCACGTATGTCGATGCAAAAACCATGATGGACGCCGCGCGCCGTTGCGGCCGTAAGCTCAGCATTCAGCTTGGCCTGCTGTTCGCCAGCGAAACGAAGGTCGCCAAGCACCTGATAGCGAACGGCCACTTGGGCAAGCTTTACCACGCGCGCTCGTGCGGATACCGCAGGCGCGGCCGGCCGTATGTGGACGGCTACGGTACCGACAATTTCGTGAAGATGGAGATCGCCGGAGGCGGCGCGCTGTTCGACATGGGCGTCTACCACATCTCGCAGATGCTGCACCTCTTGGACTCTCCGGAAGTGGAACGCGTGAGCGGAAAGCTCTACCAGGAAACGGAAATGGACCCGGTCCGCCGTGAGAAGAGCGGATACAACGTGGAAGAGCTGGGTCTTGGATTCGTGCGATTTGCCGGCGGTCTGACCATGGACATCATCGAGTCGTGGGCCATTCATCTCAATGCCTTTGAGGGCAGTTCCATCGTCGGAAGCATGGGTGGCATCAGGATGAAGCCATTCAGTTTTCACACGACGCTTAGCGATGTGCTCATGGACGCGACGTTCTCTCTGGAAGAACTGGAGTTCCGCTGGCATTCGCTTCGCGAGACGGAAGACGGGTATGACTCGCCGCAGCATCATTGGGTTGCCGCATTGCAGGGCCGCGTTCCCTTGCTTCCAACGTCGGAGATTGCGTTGCGGACGATGCAGATTAGCGAGGGCATTCGCCTGTCGCATCAATTGGGCCGTGAAGTCACCGCGGATGAAATCGACAACTTGTCGAAATCAACGGCATTGAATGTATAGAGAGGGAGCTTCAGACATGAGGTCACGCCTTGCTGCTACATGCTTTCTGATTGCGTCGGTGATCGTCTCGCCTTGCCTCTTGGCGGCCGCTCCTATCATGACGGTGCCGGTGCCCATGAGCGACGGCACAAAGCTGGTCACGGATGTCTACCTCCCGCAGCCTGAAGGCGGGCCTTGGCCGGTCATCCTGGCGCGCAGCACCTACGGCCGGAAGGGTGGCCCCGTGGATGCCATCTTGCAGCAAGGACTCGGGGTTGTGGTGCAGGACGTGCGCGGCATGGGGGAGAGTGAAGGCGAGAAGTATGTGTTCAACGCGGATGGATGGAGAGCGGGGTTGAACGACGGCGCAGACACCGTCGCCTGGATTCGATCCCAACCGTGGAGCAACGGAAAGATCGGGACGTGGGGCGGGTCCGCGTTGGGGATCACGCAGATGCTGTTGGCCCCAACGACACGCGACGTCGCTGCTCAATTCATCGAGGTCGCACCGTCGAATCTCTATGAGGATATGTTCTACCAAGGCGGTGTGTTCCGCAAATGCATGCTTGAAGGATGGCTCCCGCAGATTGGCCAGCCCCACTTGCTCGAGGTCTACAAGAGTCACCCCAGATTTGATCATTTCTGGTGGTACTACGATGCCGAGGTTCGCGCGCCCGATATGACTGCACCCGCCATATTCGTGGGCGGATGGTACGACATCTTCAATCAGGGGACCTTGGATGCTTTTACGTCGCGCGAGTTGTATGGCGGCCCCGGGGCGAAGGACAACAACTACTTGGTCATGAAATGGTCGGCGCACGCGGAGAAGGAGACTCCCGACTACAAGCTGAACGAGAATCGATGGACGTTCGACGTCAATCAGTTCATGGGAGCCTTCTTCGCGCGTCACCTGGGAGGGCAGGAAGAGCCCCTCAAGGCGTATGCGAAAGTGAACTACTACGTCATGGGGGCGGACACTCCAGGTGCGCCAGGTAATGAGTGGCGCACTGCGGATGCGTGGCCGCCTTTCGCCACCAACGCTACGCAGTTCTACTTGCGCAAGAATGGATCGCTGGAGACGAAGGTTATTACGAGCAAGAAGAACATCGCCCTCGGGTTTGCGTTCGATCCGGCAAATCCCGTGCCCACGCACGGAGGTGCGAACCTGCTGATTCCCGCAGGGCCATACGACCAGCGCGAGAATGTCGCGAAGCGAAAAGATGTGCTCGCGTTTTCGTCAGATCCGTTGCCGGCGCCGATGGAGATCGCCGGGCGTGTTTCGGTCAGACTCTTTGTGTCCTCGGATGCGCCCGACACGGATTTCACCGCGATGCTGATGGATATCTATCCCTCCGGCGATGAGCGGAACGTGCTCATGCTGGACGGAATTCGGCGCGTGAAGACACGGCTCGGTTTCGACGAAACGGCTCCGTTGCTTAACGGACAGAATGAAGTGGTCGAAATCACGATCGATCTCCAGAGTATCAGTTGGATCTTCGACAAAGGGCATCGCATCGGCCTGAACATTTCGAGCAGCAACTTCCCGCGCTTTGAAGTCAATCCCAATACCGGAGCGGATTTTCCGACCGAGGGGGGCGAGATGCGCACCGCGAAGAATGTCGTGCATATGGACAAGGAACATCCCAGCGCGCTGATCCTACCGGTTCGACCGGTCGGGCGCTGAACGGCCCCACACGTGCGGAGGAGATAGATAGGTGAAGAGCGAAAACGAAGAGAGGAATGCGTTGGGCATGGACAATCGGAACGCCGTGGATAAGGCGGAGGTGCGCGACGTTGAGAGCGGATCGTGCGGATGTGCCCCCGGCGGGTGCTGCGGGTCGTCACCGCAGGGAGTCGGCCGCCGCGAATTCCTGAAGATGGCTGGCGTGGGATTCATTTCCACACGTGTCGGAGGAAGGCTAGCTCAGATCATGGCCGGGCCGTTTGCTGCGGAGGATGCCGCGTCTGGTCACCTCATTCCGGCGGACAAGAAGCTGACAGAAGAGTGGATACGAAGCCTCTACGCGCGCGGTACGAAGGAGGTCTTCTCGGGCAAATCTCTCGACAATATCGGCATGCCCTGCGGCGGTATCGGATCAGGGCAAATGTATCTTCGCGGTGATGGGGCACTGGGGTGTTGGCAGGTCTTCAATGACGCCTATTCGAACTGGGTGGAAGGCACGTTCTCCACCTACAAACACCAAGGTGTCGCGAAGCCGATCGATAGCGGATTTGCAGTCGTTGTGGATTCGGGCAATGGCTCGCCCGTGGCAAAGACCCTTGATCGCGATGGATTCGAGAGCGTCACGTTCTGCGGCGAGTACCCGATAGGTTCGGTCCGGTACACAGGACCGGATTCCGCTGTCGAAGTCGAATTGGAAGCATTCAGCCCATTCATACCGCTCAACGCAAAGGATTCCGGAATCCCCGCCACGGTCTTCCACGTCGCTGTCGAAAACAAAACACAGAACCCGCTCTCCGTGTCGACACAGGGATGGTTGGAGAACGGGGTGTGCGCCGAATACGCGCGCCGCTATGAAGTCTTGCGAAAGACGGAGTACGTCGCGCGGTCCAACTACGCACTGTGTCTTCACTCGGCGTTGTCGCCGGAGGATTCTGCAAGTGCCGCGACTCAGCGCGAGGCTATTCCCTTCGAGACCTTTGAAGGAGACTCGTACGGCGCGTGGCAAGTGGAAGGCGATGCATTCGCGAAGAAGGTCGCTCCCGACGCAAAAGAGAAGCCCTCTCCCGCGAAGGGCTTTGAGGGAACTGGGTTCGCCGACTCGCGCGTGGGCGGGGACGAGCCTCAAGGGATCCTGACATCGGCGCCCTTCACCATCAATCGCCGCTACATCAATTTCTTGATTGGAGGAGGCACGTGGAACGACAAGACCTGTATGAACCTCGTCGTGGAAGGGAAAGCCGTTCGCACGGCCATGGGCAAGCACAGCGAAACGCTGGCATGGCACAGTTGGTTGGTCGACGAATGGGAAGGCAAGGAAGCGCGTCTCGTGATCGTCGACAGGGTAAGCGAAGGGTGGGGGATAGGCGTATCTCATATCTATATTGACCAGATCGAATTCTCCGATACGCCGCGGGTGGATGTGCGAGGCTCTCTGAAAGACGCTCCCGACTTCGGTACCTTGGCTTTGGCTTGCATGGAGCCGGCTACGCGAGAGACTGCGCTCACGGGTCCGCTGCCGAACAACCGGCCACGCGAGGAGTATGTTGCGGAAGACTCCGCAACATACACCACCGGCATGCCTCGTAGAGGATTTCTCGCGACGGCGTCGGTGAAACTCGCTCCGGGAGAGAAGCACGTCTTCACGTTCGTGGTGGCATGGCACTTCCCAAATCAGATCAATGGTGACCGCTTCGTGGTGACGCCCTGGGACACGCCGCCCGTGAATCGAGGCCATGATTACGAGAATCGATTTGTGGATGCGGGACAAGTCGTTGCTTACGTGTTGGACAATCATGAGCGTCTCGCAAGTGGAACTCGATTGTGGCGCGATACGTATTACGACAGCACGCTTCCCTACTGGCTCCTGGACCGGCTTCATTCCACGGCTTCCTATCTTGCCACAGGCACATGCCAATGGTGGAAGAACGGACGATTCTGGGCGTACGAAGGCGTTGCCTGTTGCATAGGCACCTGCTCGCACGTGTGGAATTACGCCCATTCCCACGCACGCCTCTTTCCCGAACTGGCGCGTTGCGTGCGCGAGATGCAGGACTTCCTGCCTCAGGCCGACGGCGGCGGGTTCGATCCCTCCACGGGTCTCGTCGGATTCCGCGGCGACACCAAGTACGCGGCGGACGGCCAGTGCGGCACGATCCTCAAGGCCTATCGCGAACACATGATGTCGGCGGACGACTCCTTCTTGAAACGAAACTGGCCGAGTATCAAGAAGGCGCTGGAGTTCAGCATCGGACGAGATGGCAATGAAGACGGGTTGATCGAGGACATTCAACACAATACCTACGACATCAATTATTTCGGCGCAAACACCTTCGTGGGGGCGCTGTATTTGGCGGCGTTGCGCGCCGGCGAAGAGATGGCTAATGAAATGGGGGACAGAGATTTTGCGAAGAAAGTACGCGCGATCTTCGAGAAGGGATCGAAGCTCTCCGTAGAGCGCCTGTGGAACGGCGAGTACTTTGTTCAAGAAGTCGATCTGGCCGAACACGCCCAGCACCAGTACAAAGACGGCTGTCTTTCCGATCAATTATTCGGGCAGGGATGGGCGCATCAATTGGGCCTCGGTTACATCTACCCCGAGGACAACGTCTCCAAGACGCTGGATTCGATATGGAAATACAACTGGGCGCCCGATGTCGGGCCGTACAACGAAGCTCACAAGCCCCAGCGCTGGTTCATTACGCCCGGCCAAGCAGGCCTGATCACGTGCACGTGGCCGAAAGGCGGCTATCTCACCGAAGGCACATTCTATCGGGAAGAAGTATGGACGGGAATCGAGTATCAGGTTGCTGGCCACATGATTTGGGAAGGCAAGGTGACCGAAGGGTTGGCCCTGTGCCGTGCAGTTCATGACCGCTACCACCCTGACCTCTTCAATCCCTACAACGAAGTCGAATGCGGCGATCATTATGCGCGCGCCATGGCGAGCTGGGGTGTCTACCTTGCCTTGGCTGGCTTCTACTATCACGGTCCCAAAGGTCGCCTCGGCTTTGCCCCTCGCATCACGCCAGAGAATTTCAAAGCGGCATTCACCACAGCCGAGGCGTGGATTGCCTACGCGCAGAAACGCGAAGCCGGAGAGCAGAAGAGTACTGTGGAAATCCGTTGGGGTACGTTGAAACTCGCCTCTCTTTCCCTCACGGGGGAGGGTGCAGTTGGCACATGCAAAGCGACGTTGAACGGTCAAGCGATTGACACGGATCTCAAGGCCAAGAAGCACAATGCAGAGATTGCCTTCAAGTCCGAACTTGCCCTCAAGGCGGGCGATGTTCTGGAAGTGGTTCTTTCGTGAACGCAGCGGTCTCTGGAACTGAACGAAAGACAGATTAATCAGCAAACAAGCAGGCGTGATGGATAAGGCCCTCTACATACTGGATGACGCGAACAGGCTCTACGACGCCGCGACACAGCGTGCTATCGCGACGTTTGTCGATGTCATCGCCGCGCCGCAAATGCCGGATATTGCGCAACGCGACCCTGTGCTGCTGCGCAATGTTGAGATCGTTCTGACTGGTTGGGGCGGGCCGAAAATGGACGCGTCATTCCTCGACAACGCGCCCAAACTCAAGGCCGTGTTTCACGCGGCGGGCTCAATCCGGCCCATCGTGACTGACGTTTTCTGGTCGCGTGGTATCTCCATTTCAAGTGCGTGGGCGGCAAATGCGATACCTGTCGCAGAATACACACTCTCCCAGATCCTGTTCGCGCTTAAGCAAGGACACAAGGCGATGCGCTCCCTGCGGACTACCCGCAACTTCGAAGCGGTCCGTGCGGCAATTCGTGAGGCCCCCTGTGCGCACGGGAGCACGGTGGGGATAGTCGGCCTGGGCATGATAGGGCGACTCGTCGTGGAGCGGCTCAAACCGTTCGACCTGAAAATTCTCGCTTACGATCCCTATGCATCGAGCGAAGCGAGCAGGGACTCCTATTTGGAGATGACGTCGCTGGAAGATCTCTTCGCTCGTTCCGATGTCGTGTCGCTTCACGCCCCATGGATCCCCGAGACCGTGGGCATGATCACCGGTGCGCACATCGCATCGATGAAACCCAATGCGACTTTCATCAACACCGCGCGCGGTGCGCTTGTTCGCGAGCAGGAGCTCATCAACGCTTTGACGATGCGCACGGATCTTTCCGCCTTGCTTGACGTGACGTATCCGGAGCCCCCCGAAAAGGACTCGCCGTTGTGGGAGATGGAGAACGTCTTCATGACTCCGCATATGGCGGGGGCCATGGGATCCGAATGTCATCGAATGGGCGAGTACATGCTGGAGGAGTTGCGCCGGTTTCTTGACGGCCAGCCACTTCAGTGGCAGGTCACCCAAGAAGGACTCCGCACCATGGCGTAGCCCAACTCTACATGCCCCCAAACACCTTGGGATGTGTGTCCCGAGGTGTACCGTGCAAGACCGGGGTTTGACGGCCCGATGGCTGTCGGACCCCGGTCGGTTTTTGCCTGGAACAATGGGAGTGCGCGTGCGGCGTCGCGTCAGAGCTTGGCCGCCTCACGGTTCATGACTTCCCACATCGTCGCCACGTAGTAGCGATAGTTTTCAATCGGCGTGCCGTTGGGGATTCGATGATCGAGCGCGAGCACGCAGCCGCCCGAGGCGACCATCGGCGGAACCTTGTATTCGATCTCGGCGAGGATGTCTTCCTTGTTCCTTTGCAGGACGTACTTGTCTATGCCGCCTTTGAAGGCAAGCCGCGCGCCATACTGGGCGCGAACACGAACGATGTCCATGTTAGCTGCCGGTTCCATGGGATGCATGCAATTGACGCCGGCTTCGAGAAACGCGGGAATCACGGCGTTCATGTCCCCGTCGCTGTCTTGATCGAACACGCGCGCTCCGCGATCGAACAGCATGTCCCATACGCTTCGGTAGTAGGGCTTGATGAATTCTTCCACTTGCGCCGGCCCAGCCAGCGGTCCGCTCTTGCCCGCCATGTCTTCGTGGACAAACAAGAGGTCGATCTGCGATTTGGCCGATACGCGATCCAGAACGGCGACAACGGTCTTGCAGATGGTGTCGAGAATGTCGTGCACCAACTCGGGCTGTTCAAGGTAGGCCATGCACAGACGCTCTTCCCCCATGAGCTGCCTGGGCTCGTCGAACCCTCCAGGGATCGACACGCTCACGACGGCGCCTTCTTCCCGCGCCCTTCTTGAAGCCGCTTCCCAATCGCCTTGAAGCCGCGCCTCGCTGAACTCGTACCACGGCCTGATCGCAAACCAATCGTCCATCGTCCTCACGGGGAAGTCGAGCGGCATAGGTAGCGTCGCCACCTTGCGAGGAAGCTTCATCGTGCGTCCGAGTTCGTCGCGGAAAATGCGGCAATCCTCAGTGTCGTCGATAGTCACTTCGGGATAGCCACCCAACCGGCCGGTTACGATTGGCACGTTGTACTGCGCGTGGCAGCGATACGGAAATGCCGAAAAGTCCAGTTCTTCGGGAGTAGCCCCCTGTTCCTCCCATTCTTCCTTCAGGCCAATGATGGGTCCAAAGATTTCCGTAAATATGGGGCCGCGATTGGAGCGGAAGGTCAAATGCTCGAGGAACTCCTCCCGCGCGACCGTTGGTTTCCGGATCACAGACAAGTCATCGTGCGCTGTCCATTTCAGCTTCACGGAGATGCCGCCCACATGCGATTCTCCATTGCGATAGGCACGCTAACCTTTGCCCCGCTACTTCTTTCGGGTCGCCATAAAGTCGAGTCCGATTGGCTTTCCAGTCTCTAGTGAAGTCAGGACCAACTCATAGTCTCCCGCCTTCAATCCCTTTGCGGTCGATCCAACGAGCTGCGAAATCACGTGGTATGGTGCAACTAGACTGACGGATTCCTTGCCCTCGAAGAGAACCGCCTCACCATTGAGTGTCGCTCGGAATGACCCGCCGTCGGGCCGATACATGCACGCCAGAATCACTGCGTAGTCACCCTCTTCGGCTGCGTTAAGCGTCAACCGCAGTTCTTCGTTCGCCTGCTGGGGAGTCCAGATCAACGTCTTGCCATCCTGCCATAACCCACCTTCCAGGAAACTTGTGTTTGCGGGATTCTTCGCGAGGTCCTCGCAGGCGCGGAACTCCCATCGTGTCGCACCAAATCGCGCGGCAGGCTCCCACGTCGGGGGAAGGGCCGGCGGACGCACGTCTTCGGCGGTAATGGTCACGTTATCGTCCATGATCCCCGGTCGCGCATAGAGATAGCTGAGCCGCGCATACGAGAATCCTTCGGTGCGCTCGTGGCTGAATAGCTCCATGTAAAAGAACATGCTGCTCTTGAACGGCAGCGAATCGATGATGTGCCACCGATAGTTGACGACGAATCCGCGGTTCGCTGGTCCATCGTTGCGAGGCTGTCCACAGTAGGGGAACGCAAACAGGTCGAACGCGGACCACGCGTAGTTGAAGTAATCCTCGGAACCGGTCCCGTACGTCGAGGGACGGACATCTCCGTCCACGAAGATCTTCTCGTCGCCTTCTCCCCACCAATTGCCCCACGAGGTGGGCACGCAGTTGGGATTGAGCAGCATGACGCTTGTCCCAACGTAGACGCCTTGACCGCGTGCGAGCACGAACGGCAAGTCTTGTACTCCCATCGTTTCGCGGTTAGAGGCCACAAGCCCGTGGTTCACGCGCCAACGTGCCCGGAAATGCATCGATGCCGCATCGTCCCATGAATAGTCGACCGGCAAGGCGGAACCCGTAACGGATACTTCTTGGTCTCCCAGGTTTTCAAACACGATACGCATTGACTTCTTGTAAGGCATCACGTACCGGCACGTCATGGTCCCATCGGGCGCCACGGTGAACGGTATGGACGTGTATGGATTGATGCCCGGACTCGCACCAAAGAAATCCCCGATCGGAGACTGGACCTGCCCCCAAGGTGCACCATCGAACACGATATGCATGACGGTCTGCCTAAGCGCAAGGTCGATATCTGCCGCGGCCACTTTCAGCGTAAGCCGTTCGATGGCGCCCGGACCTTCAATGGTCAACGAATCGGCAGAGTCGTGCGCGGGAACTTTCGAATCAATCGCGACGGCTTCCCGTTTGGAACGGTAGGTCCAGTTCTTCTCCGGGTCCGCAAGCACACTGGCGGCGCGGCGTACGTGTTCGGCATAGGTCTTCACGTCGTTCGCGGTGAAGGTCGCGACTTCGGCGCTGGCGTCGTACTTGCGGATCTGAATTTCGTAGAAGTGCGTATCTTTGTGATTCCCAACCCACACAACCCTGCACAGCTTGGCAAAGGGAATCGGCGCGTACGACGCGTTCCGCTGATAGAACGATCCCGCCAATTGCTCACTCGTGATCCCGGCCGCGCCCAAGTACGGGTCGTAAGGATGCAAGAAGAACTCCTGCGCTCTCCCCTCGAAAAATGGCTTCTCCATATCGTCGAGATACAATCGAATCGTGCCCTCAATCTGTGCAGTCCAAAGGCGCACGATGGCGCCCGGTCCATCCACATGGCACATCAAGTACTCGCCGGGTTTGTCACCTTGCGGCGGCGTCAGGACGGTCTCGAAATTCGGAACCGCCTCTTTCCCAAAGCCATCCGAATTGGCAAACCAGTTTTCGCCGCCGGGCACGGTGCTTTGATGGTCATACGACGAGAATTGGATGGTCTTGTAGGCAGGCGACGGGTAGTTCGAAAGGCGATGCAGATCGGACATCTCATCGACCAGACTGCCTGTTGTGACAGGCGCTCCAAACGCTATCGTTGCGAAGCTCATGCAAACAACGAGAAACCCTGCACGTCTCATATCTCACCCCTCACTGCGTATCGGGCTTTTCCCAGCCCATCACATCATCCATCGCCCGAGGACCTGCGGCCTGGGCGTTTTGCTCTCTCAGACTTTCGGCGTCTTGTTTGCATATCGCGCCAGAATGGGCGGATTGTCGCGCGCAATCAGCCTGTAAGTGTCGGGGCGGCGCTGCGACATCCTGATTTCGCGCATCGACCTCATCCCCGTGAACTGCTCGGCGCCGTACTGGGGAGGCGGCTCCTGCTTCAGGTCGATATCTGCGCTCGCAATGTCCGAACCGCGCCGGGATGCGGCTGCCACAACCTTCCCCCTGTTGTCGATGATGCAACTCGGATCGCAGTCGTCCCACAAATCTCTGCCGTATGGAACATACATCGCCACAGCCAAGGAAACGCCATTTTCATAAGCCCGGCAAGGCCCATAGATCGGTTCCCAACCTTGCGTGGGACACGCAATCAAGTCGGCCCCCGCGAGCGCCACTTCCCGTACCGGCTCGGGAAACTGCATGTCCCAACAGATCAGCATGGCCACGTTTCCGAATTCAGTCTCGAACACCGGATAATGGTCGCCAGACGCAAAACTTCTGTCGTCGTTATAGGGCATGTGGACCTTGTCGTAGATGCCTCGAATGGAGCCATCAGGCGCAAACAGCACCGCCGAATTGTAGGCCTTGTCTTCCCGCCCCGTGTACAGCCCTGCTACGACGTAAGCACTGTGTGTTTTTGCCAGCTTCCCGAAGCGATTTATCAACGGGCCATCGAGCGGCTCGACGAAGTCTCGGATGTCGTACCGCGGATCTCTCGGGGATACGGATTCGTTGAAGCCTTCAATGGTGACTATCAGTTGCGCACCCTGGCTGCCCGCGCGCTCCATCATCTCGAAACCTTCTTCGATCTCGAGGCGTGAATAGTGGAGGCACTCCTCTTTGCCCGCGGTACCGGGCGACAGCGGTTCATACTTGAACTTGCGCTGAGTCTGTATGACGCTGATCTTCATGACGCGATCCTGTTCGTCGATGCGGCGAACGCGTAACCTGCCCGCTTCCCGCCGCCGTGGGCCTACTCTTTCGCCGTACTTCCTTTCGGAAAGAAGAGCGATACTGCGCGGTGCATGCAATACATTCGATATTGTTTTCCGTCGTGAACCAGGATGCCGCTGGAATAGTCCGCATCGATGATGGGATTGCCGGAGTACTTTTCCCAATGAAGCAAGTCGGGCGACACCGCGACGTTCATGGTCCAACGATCCCGTCCGCTACTTGGTCCCGTTGCGTGGTAGTAGGCGTAATATTTCCCATCGTATTTCACGATCTGGTTGAGGGCAACCATGGTCTGATCATATGCGCCGGGGCCGCGCTTGATGACGGCTTCGTCTTGGACATTCGTCCAGACTTTCATATCCGTGGATGTCGCCACCCAGATGGCCTCGTCGTCGCGCTCGTAGAAGAGATACCACGTGCCGTTCTCATAGATCACGCAAGGTGTCCCGAACGGACCGGGCTTCAACGGGCTGCCGTCCACGTGGCGAATGTCGAGCGTCCACTGTTCGGTCCAATGCACGCGGTCGGCGGACGTCAACAAATGGGCCTGGTCGTTCTTCCCCTCCGCGAACATGTAGTACGTTCCTTCGTGCTTCACGACTATCATGTCTTCCACCCACAGCTCGTTATAGATTGGCTTGTCCGAGAACCGCTTCCACGTCAACCCATCCGTTGACGTCGCGAGCCCAAGTTTCATGACGCCAGAATCGGCGGATGAATAGCCCGTATACCATAGGTAATACGTGTCGTCTTCCTTGAGTATCCACCCGCGTTCGCGGATCATCTCGTCC
>JBAZRU010000080.1:0-15482 GCA_041662805.1 Candidatus Hydrogenedentales bacterium
GGTTTCACGCCCGCGAGGTTCTGCTTGATGGTCTTTCCGGTGACAGTCAGGCAGTCGCCGTGCAAGAGGCCCGCGTCGAGCAAGGTCTTCATGAGGGGCGTCAGACCGCCGATGGCGACAAACTCCGCCATCACGAACTTGCCGCTAGGCTTGAGGTCCGCCAACACGGGCGAGCGCTTTCCGATGCGCGTGAAATCGTCGAGGGACAGCTTCACACCCATGGTGTAAGCCATCGCGATCAGATGCAGCACCGCATTCGTCGATCCGCCGAGGGCGTTGACGACCACAATCGCGTTTTCGAAAGCCTCGCGCGTCATGATGTCGCTGGGGCGGATGCCGCGTTTGATCAAGTTCATGACCGCCGCGCCCGCGCTACGGCAATCGTTCGCTTTGTCTTCCGAGATGGCGTCCTGCGAACTGCTGTTCGGCAGGCTCATGCCCAGGGCCTCGATGGCGGAGCCCATCGTGTTAGCCGTGTACATGCCGCCGCACGAGCCCGGCCCCGGAATGGCGCAGGCCTCGATCTCGCGCAATTGCTTGTCGTTGATATCGCCGCGCGCGTGCGCGCCGACGGCCTCGAACACGGACACGATGTCCACGTTCTTGCCGCGATACTTGCCGGGCAGGATCGTGCCGCCGTAGACAAACACCGCGGGCCGGTTCAGGCGCGCCATCGCCATGAGGCATCCCGGCATGTTCTTGTCGCAACCGCCAATGGCGACAAGACCGTCGAACCATTCGCACCCCGCGACCGTCTCGATCGAATCCGCAATCACCTCGCGAGACACGAGCGAATACTTCATGCCTTCGGTGCCCATCGAGATGCCGTCGGAAATCGTGATCGTGTTGAACTCGACGGCCTTACCGCCCGCCGCGTTCACGCCGTCCGACGCATAGTTCGCCAGCTTGTCGATGTGCATGTTGCACGGGGTCACCATGCTCCAGGTCGACGCGATGCCCACCTGCGGCTTCTTGAAGTCCTTCGTGGTGAAACCCACCGCGTGCAGCATGGCGCGGCTCGGGGCGCGTTCGACCGTCTCCGTGATCTGCGAGGAATACGTCCTGTTTACCGGCTCACGCACGCCCGCGGCGGACCCGTTCGTCTTCTTGCTTTTCATCTTGCAGCTCCCAGTATTCATTCGGGACCAAACGCCGAATGGTTGCAGGCGCGCATTATAGACTTCATGCGCCGGGAGTCCAAGAAGGGTGGCGTGGGGCATGTCAGTCTTGTGACGGAGAATAGGACGGATAGGTCGGATCTGCCGGATCCGTCCGATGAGATTGCGCTTACTAAAGCACCTTTTCGGGCATCAAAGAAAACGGCGCCCTTCGACCTAAGTCGAAGGGCGCCGGTGACATCATTGTTAAGCGCAGCGCGATTGCGCCGCGATCATGCCCTTACCGCGCCGGGCGGGATTGACCCTGCTTCGCGCCGCGGTTCGCCGACGGGCCACGCCCGAAACGTCCGCCGCCACCGCTGGGGCGGCCGCCGTTCGCGCGCGGACGGCCATTGTTGGAGCCGCCGCGATAGCCGCCACCGCCATTGGGCCGGCGCTGTGCGTTACGCGCGGAGTATTCTTCGCGCGTGAGCACGTGTACCGCGCCTTCCCAGTCCGTGCGCGGAATGCGTTTGCCCAAGGCATGCTCGATGGAGCCGAGCACCATGTGGTCTTCGGGGCAGACAAACGTAATGGCGTCGCCCTCGGCGCTGGCGCGCGCCGTGCGGCCGATGCGATGCACGTAGTCGTCGTGGCAATTGGGAATGTCGTAGTTGACGACATGCGTGATGCCCTGAACGTCAAGTCCGCGCGCCGCCACGTCGGTCGCTACGAGGACCGTGTAACGCCCTTTGCGGAAGCCGTCGATAGCCTGCTGGCGCTGGCGCTGCGAAAGTCCGCCGTGAATGGCCTGCGCCCGGAATCCATCCTGATAGAGGATCTTGGCGACCTTATCGGTGCCGTGCTTCGTCCGCACGAACACGAGCGCCGAAACCACTTCGGGTTCGCGGAGCACTTTGGCAAGGAGGTCCATTTTGCCTGCTGGCGCAACAGTGTAAACCCCTTGGCGGACAGCGTCGACCGGTTTGGCGACGGAGCCGACGGTGATATGGACCGGGTCGCGCTGGAGGTTGGCGGCGAGCCCTTTGATCTCGCCGGGAAGCGTGGCCGAAAACAGCAAGGTCTGGCGGTCCTTCGGCACGGCGCTCATGATGCGCTGGATGGCCGGCATAAAGCCCATGTCGAGCATGCGGTCGGCTTCATCGAGCACGAGCACCGACAGTTTGTCGAAGCGCACGTTGCCGCGTTCCATGTGGTCGATCAAGCGGCCGGGAGTTGCGACGATGATCGTCGTTCCGCGGCGCAACGCGTGAACTTGCGGCTCCATGCCGACGCCGCCGTAAACGCACGCGGAGTGAAGTCCAGCAGCGCGTCCATAGCGTTCAATCACGGAATTGACCTGCTGGGCCAATTCACGGGTCGGCGTGAGCACCAGCATGCGCGTGCCCGGTCCATGCGACGCCGCAAGGCGCGTCAAGGCGGGCAATGAGAAAGCCAGTGTTTTGCCGGTGCCGGTCTGGGCAATACCCAATACATCCCGGCCTTCGAGCGCCGGGGGAATGGTTTGCGCCTGGACAGGCGTAGGTTCGGTGATCCGCTGTGTATTCAAAACCTTCAAAAAGCGCGGATCAATAGACAGTTCTCCAAAAGACATGAAGTATCCCTTCGTTGCGCCGTTCACAATGGACGGCATATGGCTGATTCTGCATGCTCAGCCGAAACAACGTGGGAAACAACTCGTAGGAGGGCCCAGTTTATGAGGCGAGCATCATGAGGGACAAGCAGCTCACAAAAGCCCTTCTCCCAACCAGGAAGCAGATCTGCGTATGGCAAGACTATACACGGAGTCCGCGCGCAATTCAAATTCCCGATTTTTCCCGGCGGGAGCAGCCGAAATGGAATGAGGATTGCTAGTCGGGCGACGGGGGATGGTGAGGCTCATGGGCAATGCCGAACTCCTTCTTCATGCAGTCCGCACAGATGCCGTGGCTGAAGAGAATCTGGGAGTGATCGCTGATATAGCGCGTCATTTCCTGCCACGCCCCTTTGTCGTCGCGAATCTTCTTGCAGTAGGAACAGACGGGGATAATACCTCGGAGGATCTTGATGTCGTCCACCGCCGCTTGTAGCAAGTCCTTCTGCTTGTGAATGGTTCGGTTTAGGCGATAGAGGTAGATGGCGAAGGCAAGCACAAGACCGGTCACCGCGAGTGAGATGGCTAACGCGCCGACCATCCATCGGGGAATCTTACGCGGATTCCTTTCGTAGAGAAAACCGTCCAGGGTTACTTCGCCAGGCAGCATACCCAGTTTGGCGTAGGTCTCGGCGATGTTGCGCCAGCGGCCGGGGTTCACATAACCAATCTCCACCAAGTCCGGTTCGATCAGTCTTCGCGTGGCCTCCGCCTCGAATTGCAGATGCGCGCGGCTATGGCGTTGGCTGTATTTCGCCAGGATGAGTTCGACAATTTCATCGCTGTGATGAAGCGCGTAGTCCCACCCCTTGAGCGAGGCGCGAATGAGTTTTTTGACTTGGGCAGGGTGGTCTCGAATCTGGGCTTCCGAGGTGAACAAGGTGTCGCCGTAGAAATCGATGCCACCGGCGCGCGGATTGAACACGAGGTATTCCTTGCCGGCCTCCTGGAGTCGAAACGGCTCATCCGTCGAATAGGCCGACATGGAATCGACCTTGCCGGAGATAAGGTCGGCGGCGTCGAACGTATTGGGTACGATAGTCAACTTGGAAAGCGACATACCCTCAGACACGAAGTAGGCATAGAGTTCAGCCTCCTGCGGTTCGAGCATGATGCGTTTCCCGGTGAGTTCGTGCAAATTCTCTATGCCGGAATCGGAGAGTACCAACAGGATGAGCGGGGAATGTTGGAAGATCGGCGCCAGCGCGACAACCGGTTTGCCTTCGGCGCGCATGACCACGAGTTCGGATGAGGCGACGCCAAACTGCGCCTCACCCGCGAGTACGCTGTTTACGGAGCCTTCGCTGGATTCTGCCTCGCGGAGGATCACGTTCAACCCTGCATCGCGGTAGAAGCCCTTTTCGATGGCGGCATAGTAGCCTGCAAACTGGAACTGGTGCTTCCATTTAAGTTGGAGCGTGACGGTTTCAATGGCGTTGTTCGGAGGGGCGGGTTGAGCTAGGGACGACGATATAATGACGAACGCCAGCGCGAGAACACCAGGGACATAGGAAAAGCGGGATGCTGACAGGCGAAACAAGAAGCGAACCCGACTTGTGCATTGAGCACGAACATCCACAACTGCTCCACGTCCTTGACCTAGACACGCAGGACGCAAACCTACACTGGTGACTTTGTGCCTCACAAGCGCCTCGCATTCATTCGGCCAAGAGGACGAGTTGAGTATACCACAGCAGTTGCGAGGCTAAATGGGGCTGGAACAAGCGCGGTGTCCGTGTCATCATTTCCATGTTTCGTTGATGGCAACCGTAGTCCAATAGACGCGAGGGGAACACCATGCGACATGAATCGAGCATGCGGCTAGGAAGAGTAGCTATTGCACTATGCGCAGTGCTGGCGCTGGTCGCGACGGGTAGCCGTGTTGCCGCGGCACAGGTGGCCGACCTGAGCGATGCCATAGTTGTGGTTGCGGACAAGGCGACTCGACCCGAGTTGAAAGCCGCGGCGATGCTCGCCGACGAAGTGGAAAAGCGGATGACCCTGCGGTGGGAAGTGCAGCACGCGTGGCCGGAGACTGCGAAGGCCGTCATTGCCGTCGGCACGAACGCATCTTTGGCGGCCGTCGCCGAGCCGATTGCGGGCGCGATTGCGGAGATCGCTCCGGCGGGACCGGAAGGCTTCGTGTTGCGCGTCCTTCCGAATCGCCAACCCACGACCGTGCTGGTGCTCGGCAACGACCCGCGAGGCGTCTTGTTCGGAGTCGGACGGTTGCTCCGCGAACTGGAGTTGACGCGCGGGTCCGCGAAGCTTGCGGCTACGCTGTCGTTGAACACTGCCCCGAAAGTGGCGCTGCGCGGGCATCAGCTTGGGTATCGCCCGAAGGTGAACACCTACGACGCGTGGACCGTCCCGATGTGGGAGCAATACATCCGCGACCTTGCCGTGTTCGGCACGAACGCGATCGAGATGATGCCGCCCAAGACCGACGACGATGCGGATAGCCCGCACTTTTCGTTGCCGCAAATCGACATGATCGCGCGCACCTCGCAAATGGCCGACGACTACGGTCTCGACGTGTGGTTGTGGTATCCGGCGATGGAGAAAGACTATGCGGATTCCGCGACGACGGCGCGCGCGTTGGAGGAATGGGGGGCGGCGTTCGAGAAATTGCCGCGTCTTGATGCGGTGTTCGTGCCGGGGGGCGATCCGGGCCACACGCAGCCGAAGCATTTGATGGCGTTGCTGGAGAAAGAGACGGAGGTGCTGCACCGGTCGCATCCGAAGGCGCAGATGTGGGTGTCGCCGCAAGGATTCACGAAGGAGTGGATGGACGAGTTCCTCGCGATTCTGCAGAATGAAAAACCCGCGTGGCTCACGGGCGTGGTGTTCGCGCCGCAAAACCGGATAAGCCTTGCGGACCTGCGCGCCGCCGTGCCTGCCCAATACCCCATTCGCCACTATCCCGACATCACGCACACGCACACATGCCAGTATGCGGTTCAGGATTGGGACACGGCCTACAAGCTGACGGAAGACCGGGAGATCATCAACCCCCGGCCCTCTGCGTATGCGGATATCTTCCGGTGGAGCAATCCGCACACCTGTGGTTTCCTCACGTATTCGGAGGGGGGCAACGACGATTGCAACAAGATGCTGTGGAGTGCGCTCGGGTGGGACCCCGATGCGGACGTGTTCGATGTGTTGCGGCAATATGGCCGGTACTTCGTGGGACCGCAGTATGAAAACGAGGTCGCCCACGCGTTGATTGCGTTGGAGAAGAATTGGCAAGGGCCGTTGCTGTCGAATGCGGGGGTGGACACGGCCTTGCAGCAGGTGCAGGCGCTTGAGCGCAACGTGCCGCCGCAAGTGCTGTTGAACTGGCGCTTCCAGCAACTCCTGTATCGCACTTACTACGACGCGTACGTCCGCCGCCGTCTGATCAACGAGACGGCGCTGGAAGCGCAAGCCATGGACGTGCTGCGCCGCGCCGGAGCCATCGGTTCGCAACTGACCATGGAGCAGGCGACCGGCATTCTCGACCGCGCGGTGCTGGAACCCGTCGGGCAGGATTTGCGTGGGCGCGTGAGCGACCTGGCCGAAGCACTCTACCAAAGCATCCACATGCAGCTAAGCGTGCCGCGATACAAGGCCATCGATGCGGGGCGCGGCGCGAACCTCGACCTCATTGACCGCCCATTGAACAACCGTCCATGGCTTGCGTCGCGGTTCGCGGCGATCAAGGCGCTGCCCGCGGAACAGGAACGCGTGGATGCCCTGCGCGCAATCGTCGATTGGACGAATCCAGGGCCGGGCGGGTTCTATGACGACCTCGGCGATCCGCTCAACCAGCCGCATCTCGTGCGCGCCATGACGGCCGAGTTCGATCCCGAGAACCGCGCGAATCCTTTGCTGGGGTATAAAGGTAACCCCGTGGACAATCGCTATTCCTGGTTCTGCGACGCGGAGACGCGTTTCGAAGCGCCGCTGAAAATGCAGTACGACCAGCTCGATCCGAACGCCGAGTACAAAGTCCGCGCGGTGTACGCGGGCGACAAGTTCGACACGCAGATGCGGCTCGTCGCCGACGACGCAATCGAGATTCATCCCCTCATGGACAAGAAGGTGCCCATCGAGCCGGTAGAGTTCGCTATCCCGAAGGACGCCACGGCGGATGGCAAGCTGACGTTGACGTGGACGCAAACGCCGGGCCGCGGCAGTTCCGGACGCGGGTGCCAAGTCGCGGAGGTGTGGCTGATCAGGCAATAGTGCGAACTTCCTACAAAGACATATATCATAGCGCGAGGACAGCAGCCCTATTTAGCGTCGAATGCTCGAAAAAACCCCTGGGTGAGGCCACAATTGCCATGAAGGGCGGACGTACCTGGTATTCGGTCAGTTGGAAGGAACTCCTAGTCCTGCTGGGTCTCTTGTGCGTGGGTGTTCTCCTTCTGTTTCCCGGGATCACGCCAACTTGGTCGGCCACACAACGTGTCCGTTGCCAAGACAATCTGAAACGGCTCGGAACCGCGTTGCGCGTATACGCGCAGGAAGATCCCGGCGAACTCTACCCGCGCCTGCATGGATACGGGAGGATTCGCAGTACGTCCGAGGCATCCGGCTGCGAGAATGTGTTCGACGATTTCGACTATGCCCCCGACATGCGGGCGCTCTACCCCGACTACGTCGACGAGCCGCTGGTCCTGGTGTGCGAAGCCGGACCTTATGGCACAAGACCCCGGCTTCTCTTTGGACGATTCACAATTGGTTCGCTGGGATATGCCCAGGAGGCGACAGACGCGGTGGGCATTGTCCGCGACGGCGGCTCGAACACATGCCAATACACCGGCGACGTGACGAACGGCGACGTAAGCTACACGTATCTGCCGTGGGTCGTCGGCGACGAAACTCCGGGATTCCGGAGCGAGCCGCTTGTCGATCAAGCCACTGCCGCCGAGTTGGGGCTTGACGCGGGTGGGCCGGCGCAACTGGTGGCCGTTGCCGCGCAGCTTCGCAAAGCGCAGTCGCTCGACCCCAACTCGTCCGGTTCGCTGCTGGACGCCGACATCATCCTCGCGGAACTGTATGGCCCTTCGCATGATTCGTATTCGCTTGCCGGATGCGAAACGGGAGGAAAGAAACAGACCGTCCTATGGCGTGTGGCGTTGGGGGTGGAACGCAAATTGACGGATCCGTCTGCGTCCACTCCAGAGGGTGAGTCAATTGCCCAATCCGACATCCCCCTGCTTTTCGACACGATCTCCGAATCGCCAAGCGCATTCGCGCACATCCCCGGCGGAAGCAACGTGCTCTATATGGATGGTCATGTTGAATTCATCAAGTATCCGGGGCAATTTCCCATTTGCGAAGCGTGGGCGCGACTCATGCCGGTTGTGAAGCAATAGACGCCCGGTCCGAACGTGGCCTTTGCTCCGAGTAGCGTTGCATTCTTGTTTTGCCCTATCGTGATGCATTCGTGTGTACCCAACACTTGCCGGAGGTTGCGAAGCATGTGGTATTCGAAGTTGATGGGCGTTCTTGTAGTGACCGCGGCATTCACGCTTTTCGGGGCAGCAGCGCAAGATGCGCCTGCACAGACGTATACGGGCCAGTACTTCTCCGGCGCGGGCGATACCGAATACCTGCAACTGCTGGACACGGCGCGGCGGATGTTCGCCGCCGATCCCGAGTTTCAGAATCTGCCGATGTTGTATATGCCTTCGTGGAACGGGTTGGTCGAAGGGCCGACGTGGGGCGCGTGGTGGATCCAGAACAGCTACGGCACGACGTATAGTGCGCTGCCATTCTTCGAAGAGCCGTTCACGACCTTCCTGCAGAATTCGCACGATCTGTGGTTCGATCAGATGGGCGACGGCAAACGAGCGGGATATAAGGATTGGGTGGCGCCGGACGGTTGCCTGTGCGACGCGGCGTCGCCGGGATGGATCGTTTATAAGCAGGGCGACGGGCGCATCGACATCCACGATTGGGCGGTGGAGTTTACGGCGGCGGGCGTGCTGATGCAGTCGGAGTTGTTGCTCATCAGCCGCGATGCAAAGGCTATCGCGCACTACGCGCCGTTGCTGGAGCGTAGCGCCGAGTTCATCGAGTCGCGACGCGATCCCGCGAACAATCTGTTTCTCGCGGGGCCCGCGGGCAACCTGCTCGCCCCGAGCTATGCCGGTTGGAAGAAGCCCGACGGAACCTACGACAAGGCGTATCTGGCCGGGCTGTCGATTACCTACATCGCCGCGCTGGATCGGTTGATTGAAGTCGAGAAGCTGGCGGGGGCCGCCGACAAGGCGGCGATCTATACGGACCGGCGCGACCGCGCGCGCGAGGGGTTGAAGGACATCACCACGGACGAGGGTTACTTCATCAAATCGCTCGACCCAGACGGCACGAAGCACGGTGTGTACGGCGCGGAGAAACATGGCTACTTCGAGGCGTCGCCGAATCACGACGCGATTGCGTTCCGCGTCGCGGACGACGCGCAGTCCGCGAAGATCTACGACAAGATTGCGTCGATTCCCTTGCTGCGCCGTCACGACATCATCATCGCGAACGAGCCGGGCCTGGACGATATGTACGAGGAGCCGAAGACGTGGCTGTGGCAACACGGGACGTGGGTGAACGGCGGGCATTGGTCGACGTGTGAAGCGCGCATGATCATGGCGTACTATCGATTGGGGAAATACGAGGACGCGCGGCGTTCGATGAAACACATGATGACGTTTGCGCGCGACTTCCGGCTCGACAATCCGCTGGTCGATTTCGGCAACGCCGTCTATCAACCGAAGGAGCCAACCAACCTCTGCTACGATTCGCTCGGACCGATGGCCGCGATGATTCGCGGACTGTTCGAATATATCTACAGGGCCGATGCGCTGACGGTTTATCCGCACATCCCCACGGGCATCTCATCGCTTGAGCAGAAGTTCCCCATCCGTTTCGGGACAAAGAGTCTCTATTTCACAACCAAGGGCCAAGGCCCCGTGACGTCGGTGAACGTGAACGGCAAGGCCTGGACCTCGTTCGATGGACAGGCGATTCAGCTTGCATACGATGCGTTGCCGGATACGGCGTGCATCGACGTTGCGCTGGGCGGCGCAGCGCTGGAGGGAGCATCCGCGAAGCCGGCGAAGCGTATCACCGCCGAAGTGAACGCAAACGCAATGGCAAGACTCCTTCAGAGTTCGGGCGCGAACACATTGCCGCTGCACATCGGAACGGACAGCCAGGGCGGAAACCGGTTTGCCGGCGACATAGGAAATGTGCAGATCTACAAGCGGGCATTGAAAGAGCGCCAGATTCGCAAGTTGGCGAAAGGGGCGCCGATCATTTCGGCCGACCTCGTTACTGCATGGCGATTCGACGAAGTCAGGGACAAACGCGTTCCGAGCTTCGCCGGGCGAGGCCACACCTTGACGTTGGCAGGCGAAACAAGTCTTGCCGACGGCACGCACGGAAAGGCGCTTCGCCTCGACGGCAAGGGATTTGCGGAAGCGCCGCACCAAGCGGACCTCATGATGACCGATCAAGGCTCGATTGCCCTGTGGGTAAGCCCTTCAGCTTCGCTCGCCACGGGCGCGCGCCTCGTCGACAAGATTCCAGTCGGGTCGGACAATGGATACCTGCTCGACATCGGGGCGGATCGCAAGCTTCGGTTGATCACACGCCACGGTGCGCTGACAACGGATGTTGCGATTCCCGCGGAACAGATGACGTTTGTCGCCGCGACGTGGGATGCCGCGGGCGAGCTGCGCATCTACATTGATGGGAAATGCGTGGCGTCAAAGCCGTGCGAGGCGCAGTCGGGCGTGCAGCTGTTCAAACAAGTCACTGCATTTGCAGAGGCGCTGGAAGCGCAAGGACTAGGCGACACCTATGAGGGGCGGCACGCGCAACTTGCTCTCGATTCCGTTGCGGTCATCGCCGAACGGCAACGCTTGGTCTCAGAAGGGAAGCTCGCAGTGTTGGAAGAGTCGAGACAGAGCGCCGCGAACCAGTTGTACGTCGATACAGCGTTGAAGATCTGCCAAGGCCTCGACCGGGTGATGCAGTCCTACAAGGACTCGGCCGACCCGGACAAAGCAAAGCTGTACGCACTGTGGACGAAGACGAATTAGTGGAGTTCAGCGCAAGCGCTCATGTAGACAGAATTGACGCACTTGGCCGCATCAAATGGACGCGCACGTACTCGGCGTGATAGCGTAGCGCGGTCTATCGAGCCGCATTCTCTTCAAGGACAATCCTGTGACCTTGCGACGCTTCATTTGGAGAAACGCGTTGCGCAATAAGCGGCGCACGGGGCTAACCATGCTCAGCATCGGTTTCTCTCTGTTTCTGCTTATGGCGCTGCTCACCTTCATGGAACAGCTTCTGAATCCTGTGAGCGATGCCGACAGCGCGTTGCGTCTAATCGTAGCTCCGGCGACGTCGATCGCGGACATTCTGCCGCTTGCATACCGCGACAAGATCAAGCGAGTGCCCGGCGTCGAGCATATATCCTCGCTGCAATGGTTCAATGGCATCTACAAAGACCCGAACTATCTCTTCGCCAATTTTGCCGTCGATCCCAAAGATATCTTCAACATCTACACCGAACAGGTCATCAGCCCCGAGCAAAAGGCCGCCTTCATCGGCGACCGCACAGCATGCGTTGCGAGCGAGAAGCTCGCGGAACGGTACAACTGGAAGCCTGGGGAGCGCATTGTGTTGCAGGGCACCATTTTCCCGGTCGATCTCGATCTGTTGCTCGTGGGCACGTTCTACGATCCGCTGTCGCAAGAGTCCCTGTATTTCCATTTCGACTACCTCAACGAAGCCATGGACAATCCGGGAGTCATCGGGGCCTTTACTGTGAAAGCGAGCGACGCGGAGTCCGTTCCCGTTATCGAACAGACCATCGACGCCATGTTCCGCAACTCATCGAACGAGACCAAGACAGAAACCGAGAAGGCTTTCGTGCTCGGATTTGTATCGATGCTTGGGAACATTCAGACCATCATCGGATCGATTGCGAGCGTGGTCGTATTCACGATGCTGCTGGTGGCCGTGAGCACGATGGCGATGACGGTTCGCGAGCGATTGCGTGAAGTGGCCATCCTGAAGACAGTTGGGTTTTCCCGGCGAACGATACTGATGTTGGTGGTGGGCGAAGCGGTGTTCATATCGTTGGTGGGAGTCGTGTTGGGAATCTCAATGGGCGAATCGTTGCGCTTGGTCGATCTGACCGGGATCACGCAGGGATTCATTTCTCGATTCGAACCAGCACTCTCAACCTATGCCGCCGTGATAGGGGCGGGACTGGGCATTGGCCTCATCTCCGGCTTCTTCCCTGCGTGGCAGGCCGTCAACCTGACCATTACCGTCGCTATGCGGCGTTTGGACTGACCATGCTCGTCCCTATTCGATATAACCTCCGTTACCTGATTGTCCGGTGGAAGGGCACGTGCCTCACCGCCGCGACGTTCGGTCTCGTGGTCGCGACGTTCATCATCACGATGTCGCTTGCGGAAGGGATCGAACGCGCCTTGACGAAGACAGGCAATCCCCTGAACGTGGTTATCTTGCGCTCCGGGGCGCAATCGGAAGCGCAGAGCGAAATCCTCAAACAGCAATACGAGATTGTGCGAAACGCCCCGGGAATTGCACGAGACGAACGCGGCGAGCCGTTGGCGGCGCCGGAGGTTGTCTCGCTGGTCAACAAACCGCGCCTGAACGGCAAGCCCGCCAACATTCTCGTTCGCGGCGTCGACCCGCAAGCGTACCAACTGCGGACGGCGGTGAAAGTGGTGGAGGGGCGGGCGTTGCGCCCGGGCATGCGAGAAGTCATCGTCGCGCGCGCGGTATCGCGGCGCTTCAAGGGGTTTGGACTCGGCGAACGGCCGCGCTTGGGCCGGGGCGAATTCACCATCGTCGGGTTATTCGAAGCGGAAGGCACGGCCTACGAATCGGAGATCTGGGCCGACACGCGGGAAGTGATGCAGGAGTTTGACCGGTCGAATTACAGCACGGTTGTGGCGCGAGCAGTGGACGCGGAGGCCTTGGACAGGATTCGGGAGTATGTTGACGGCGACCGCAGGTTGAAGCTGAAGGCCAAGGACGAAGTGCAGTACTATGCAGAGCAGACAAAGACGGCGAAGCCCGTACAAGCGTTTGCGTCGTTTTTGGCAATGACGATGGCAATTGGGGCGTGTTTTGCCGGCATGAACACGATGTACGCGAATGTGGCCAATCGTGTGCGGGAAATTGGCACGCTGCGAATCCTGGGGTTCACGCCGTTGGCGGTGTTAACGAGCTTCTTGATCGAGTCGGTCTTTCTTGCGTTGCTCGGAGGGGCGCTGGGGTGCGTGTTGGCGCTTCCCATTAACGGCGTGGCCACGGGCACAACCAATTTCGATTCGTTCAGCGAGGTGTTGTTTTATTTCACGGTGACGCCGTCGCTTATGATGAAGGGTATGATCTTTGCCGCGGTCATGGGGTTTGCAGGCGGATTTCCGCCGGCGTGGTCTGCGTCGCGGCAACCGGTGTTGGCGGCGCTTCGGCAAGTTTGATCAAATCCCGGCGCTTTTGCCTGTCGATAGAGAACGACGTATACGAACCGAGAAGACACGAAATGACAAACGCGAATCTCGAGAATCAGTTGTCCCAATTGCGCATCGACAAGGAACGCAAGCTTCCCGTGCGGCGGAAAAGCCGTTGGGGCTGGGTCGTGCTGCTGCTTGTCGCGGTCGGGGCCGTCTATGCGGCATACCACCAGATGAACGCTGCCGTCGCCGTGCAGACGGCGCGCATAGAAAAGGAAACGATCGTTGCGGGTCAGGGACCGGCACTCGTAACGGCAAGCGGGTACGTGGTGCCGCGTCACAACGTGGAAGTGAGCTCGAAGATCATTGGGCGTATCGTGGAGATGAACATCAAGCGCGGCGACCATGTAAGCGCGGGCGACGTGTTGATTCGAATCGAGGACGAAGAGTACAAGGCGCGCGTGTTGTCCTCGGAGTCGCAGGTGGCCACGCTGCGCGCGCGGCTTGCCGAACTGCGGGCCGGTTCGCGCCCGCAGGAAATTGAGGCGGCCAACTCCGCCGTCGTATCGGCGGAAGCGACTCTGAAGAGCGCGGAACTCGATCTGCTCCGCCTGGATGCGCTGGTGAAGCAGGGAGCGGTATCGCAACAGGATCTCGACCGCGCGCGCGCGTCGCGCGATGTGGCCGCGGCCGATCTGGATTCGCGCCGGAGCAACGCGAAGCTCGTGAAGATCGGTACGCGCAAAGAACAACTCGACGCCGCGGAAGCGCAGTTGCGCGAGGCGGAAGCGAATCTGGAATTGGCTAAGACGGAATTGGGCTATACGGTAATCCATGCCCCTATCAGCGGAACGATTCTTGAGAAGTTGGCCGATGTCGGCGAACTCGTGACGAACACCAACTTCGGGGGGACGCGGGGAGCCAAGAACTCGGTGGTCACGATGGCCGATCTGAATGACTTGCAGGTCGAGGTCGATCTGAATGAATCCGAGTTGCCGAAAGTGCGCGTGGGGCAAGCCTCGGAGGTGCGATTGGACATCAACCCCGAGAAGGCATACGCAGGCGAGGTCGACGAAATCGCGCCACAAGGCGACCGGCAGAAGGGGTCCATCCAAGTGAAGGTGCGCGTGAAGGACCCCGACGAGTTGATACGGCCGGAGCTCAATGCGCGCGTGACGTTTCTTGGCGACGCGGCGAAGGACGACGCCGGTTCCGCTTCCGGGACTCGCTTGTGGGTTCCCAAGTCGGCCGTAGTGCAAAACGACTCAGGCGCCACCGTGTTTGTGCTTTCCGGTGACAAGGCCGTCTCCAAGCGCGTGACACTTGGGCTGACGGGCGAGAAGGGGGTCGCCATCGCCGAAGGACTCACGGGAGATGAAACGCTGATCGTGTCTCCGCCGGAAGGGCTCAAAGACGGCTTGCGCGCCGTGGCTGCGCCGTGACACGATGCGGGACAACGCCATGCAGCAATTGACGAATGAGCCGATCGTCCGGGTGCGCAGCCTCAACAAGACTTTCTTGCACGGCGGCACCGATGTAGTAGCACTGGACTGCATCGACCTCGATGTGCACAAGGGAGAATTTGTCTGTTTGATGGGGCCGTCCGGCTCGGGGAAGTCGACGCTCTTGTATATTCTCGCGGGCATCGACCGCGCCACCAGCGGCGAGTGCTCCGTGTTGGGGTACGACATCAACGCGCTGTCCGAGGACGAACTATCCGCCTGGCGCAACATGCACATTGGGTTCATCTTCCAGTCGTTTAATCTCATTCCCGTGCTGACGGCATTCGAAAACGTCGAGATGCCGTTGCTGCTGACCAATCTGTCGCGCCGGGAGCGGGAAGACCACGTGCGGACCGCGCTGGAGATCGTGGGCTTGGGCGACCGGATGGATCATTATCCCCGGCAGCTTTCGGGCGGGCAGGAACAACGCGTGGCTATTGCGCGCGCCTTGATCGCGGACCCGGACATGATCCTCGCGGACGAACCGACGGGCGACTTGGACGCGCATTCCGCCGAGGATGTTATGACGATCTTGCGGAAGCTGAACCAGGACTTCGGCAAGACGATCATCATGGTGACGCATGACCCGAGGGCGTCCACGTATGCCTCGATTACCCGTCATCTCGACAAAGGGACTATGCTTCCATAGGTCTTGGGAAACCGAAGGCAGGCAAGTGCCGTCCAATCACGTGCAGGGAGCAGACCGCAAGACCGTCTGAGTTCTTCCCCGTCAGCCTTT
>JBAZRU010000081.1:0-15340 GCA_041662805.1 Candidatus Hydrogenedentales bacterium
GCAGTCGAAGACGTTCAGCGTGACGCTGGCCATGTTCATCGGGGCGAAGCAAACGGTGATTTCGCACTCGGACTGTTGGAAGTACGGTTACCTCAAGCATGGGTGGGAAAAGGGCCAGTGGTTTGCCACGACGCAACGCGGCGCGTGGTCCGCATACGATTTGGACAAAGGCTGGTATCGAACGTACCAACGCCTCGTGCGGCGCGAGGATTGGAACGGGGGACCCGCATACGGCGAGGGCGGCGATTTCGGTCATCCCTTCTGGGGGTATTGGGACGGCCAGTATCACCTGTTCGGCACACGGTGGCGTTCGCCCGACGGTTTGGGGTACGAGTCGGTTTCGAGCCGCACCTTCGAGACGTTCCGCAACTATACCTTTGAATCCGACGTCCGCGATACGGGCATCCGCACGCAACAGACTGGATGGACCGAAGGCACGACGTACACCTTCAGCGAAGACCGCGCCTGGGTCATGGCAATTGACTGCACCGGGCCGCGCGACAAGAGCAACGTGAAGTACTGGGAATGGACGAAGGTAGACGGATGGCACCAGCCCGTCGTCATCGGCACCGTCTCCAATCACACCGGCCGCGTTGCCTTGGTGCGCCACACGCGCGACCTTTGGTACCTGTTCGTGACGGAAGGCAAATGCGGCGACCTGGATGGTCTGCATAACTCGGATTCCCAGTCCACGCTCAAATACTTCAAGTCCGCGGATGCAGGTAAGACGTGGGGCCCGCTGACGGATACGGGCGTTCCCGCGCATGCCATCTTCAGCAGCGTCTCGTTTGCGCGCTACGGCGACAACTATGACGTCTTCCTATCCGTCGGCAACGACACGTTCATCTGCGGCACGCAAGACCTTGAGAAATGGACCTTGGAGCCGACGCGCTACATCCGCGTTGTGAAGGGCATGTACTTGAAACCGCACGGAACTCTGCTGCATCCAAGCGCGTTAATCTTCACCGTGGCCGCCGACCTCGGCTACCACGACGATCAATACGGGATCATCGTTGTCGTTCCGGAGATGATTTCGAAGGCGCAGGCGCCCACACACCCCTCGCCGGCCAACGGTGCCGCATTGCCGCAGGGCGCCAAGGAAACTGCCTTGTCCGTGCAGGTGCACGGCCCCCAGACTTACGATGTGGCTTTCTACTGGGAAGACGGCACGTTCATCGCGGAAGACAAACTGTTGCGCGAAGGCGACACCGCGACGGTTCAAGTCAAAGGACTCGAACCCGGCAAGCAATACCGCTGGTATGCCGTCGCACGCGGGGCCTTGCTCGAGTACACCGGAGCCGAGCCGGATGTGACGGCAGACGAGAAACGTTCGGAGATGGCGGGTTTCTCCATCTCAGAATAGGCCACGTGCGGCGAGGTGAGTGACACTCACAAACGTGGCGAACGGAAGAACTGCGCCTGCGTAGGTTAGTGGGTCGCGGTGAGGTCTGAGGAGAAGATCTTGATGCCGCGCCAGCGTTCGCTGTGCCAGCGGCGTAGCAGGAGGCCGCTCAGGCCGATGATGTATACCGTGGCTCCGATCCATGCGCCGACGGCTGCCATTTTGAGGGGGAATGCGAGGACGACGGCGACGGGGAGGAAGACGACGTAGGCGCAGACACCCATGACGATAGCCATCCATCGGGTGTCGCCCGCGCCGCGCAGCGCGCCCATGACGGTGATGTTGACGGCGTCGAACCCTTGGAACAATGCCGCAAGGAGCAGCAGGGTGTGGCCAATGGCTACGACGTCCGCGTCGAGCTTGTAGAAGTCGCGCAGGATGTGGTGTCCGAAGACGGCGAATATCAGCCCCATGATGAACATGTATACGATGGCAAGGCGCATGGCCGTGGAGGTTCGGGCTTTGGCGCGGTCGGGACGGCCCCGGCCGATCCATTGTCCAACGATGGGCGCTATCGCTTGGTTGAGGCAGATCGCGGGCATGAAGGACATGTGCATGAGGCTGATGGCGGCGTTGTGGGCGGCGAGGGATTTTTCGCCGAAGTAGCCGACGATGAATCCGGTGAAGATGCCCCAGTTGGCGACGTCGAGGAAGAACTGAAGGCCGGCGGCCCAGCCGATGCGGAGCAGTTCGCGCATTTTGTCGAAGTCGATTCGATAGTTGCGGCGCGAAGCGTAGACGCTATCGACGGTTTTGCTCATGAAGATCGCCTGAAGCATGAACACTTGAAGCACGAGCGAGATCACCGTAGCGATGGCAGCACCGGCAATTTCCCAGCGAGGGAAGCCGAACTTGCCGAAGATGAGCACGTAGTCTAGGACGCCATTGAGCGCGTTGCACACGATGGCCACCACCATGGGGATTTGGGGTCGGTTCACCGCCTGAAAGAATGAGGATAAAGCGATCTGCCAGGCGATGAAACCGTATCCGAATAGACGGACGTTGAAGTACAGGACTTCGAGCCGGGTGACTTCTTCCGAGTGGCGCATGAGGCGAAAGAGCGGTTCCGACAATGGCCATAGGGCGAATGCCGCGACCCCCGCGAGAATCGATATGTAGATGCCCTGCCAGACATAGCTGGCGCAGTCTTGCGGGCGGCCTCGTCCGAGGCTTTGCGACACAAAGGTGCTGACGCACCCGAGGATGCCGAAGATGAAGGTGCCCATCGTGTAGGACCACAATCCGGCGGAGCCCACGGCGGCCAGGGAAGTTTCGCCCAGCCAGCTTACCATGAGGGTGTCGACGAATTGCATCAGGGTCCATGAAATGGAACTGAGAATGATCGGGCCGGCCATCCGAGAAACCTCGGAAAGCCCTTCCCATCGGGGTTCAATGCTATCGTCTATATGATCCGGCAGGCTCACGGAAATCTGGCTCCTGAACAGTCAATGAGGGTAACACATGCCCGTCCCACAAGGCATAGGTAGAATATGCGCACTTGCGCATTTACGGAGTGTAGGTCCGCGGAAATCAGGGACAGACACGTCTGCGCTCACTGCGTTCGCTGCGCTTGTGTCAGTCCCCTAATTCCGCTCCTGTCTCGGTGTAAGTCCGCGGAAATCAGGGACAGACACGTCTGCGCTCACTGCGTTCGCTCCGCTTGTGTCAGTCCCTGAATTCCGCTCCTGTTTTGGTGTGGGTCCGCGGAAATCAGGGACATAAACGTCTGCGCTCACTGCGCTCGCTCCGCTTGTGTCAGTCCCTGAATTCCGCTCCTGTCTCGGTGTAAGTCCGCGGAAATCAGGGACAGACACGTCTACGCTCACTGCGTTCGCTGCGCTTGTGTCAGTCCCTGAATTCCGCTCTTTCTACTGTTCTTGTGGAGATTAAGAGTTCCCAGACCCCAGACCCCAGACCCTAGACCCTAGACCCCAGACCCCAGACCCTAGACCCTAGACCCTAGACCCTAGACCCTAGACCCCAGACCCTAAACCCTAAACCCTAAACCCTAAACCCTAAACCCCTTCGTTCTTTGCGTTGCGCTCTTCCAGCTTGCGCTGCAACCGCAGTGCCACTTCCGGCGGCACGAATTCTTTCACCTGTCCGCCAAACATCGCAATCTCGCGGACGATTCGCGAGCTTAACAGCAGGAATCGCTCACTCGGCAACAGGCAAATCGTGTCGATTCGTGGATTCAGTTTCTGGTTGGCGATGGCCATCGTGATTTCGTATTCGAAATCCGAGATTACCCTGAGCCCACGCACGAGCGCAATCGCTTCGCAGTTTTTCGCGAACTCCGCCGTGAGCCCCGTGAAGGAAGTCACCTTCACATTGGGTAAGTGCTGCGTGATGGACGAGAGCATTTCGATGCGCTCATCGACGCTGAACAGCCCAGTCTTCTCCGAGTTGCGTGCAACCGCCACGATCAGCGAGTCGAATATTTTGGAGGCGCGCTCAATCAGGTCCAAATGGCCATAGGTCGCCGGATCGAAACTCCCAGGATATACCGCAACCCGGTTCGACATTGATCGGCTTTTCCTCTCTGTCGCACGCCGTCATCCGAGGGTGTGCAGTTCTCCCCTAAACACGGCGGCTTGTGCCGCCTGAAAGACATCACGCACGGGCACACGGTTCACTTCCGCCAACCGCCGGCAGTCTTCGTACTCCGGCGCCGTGACCGTTGGCCTGCCCTTGAAATACCCGATTTTGACGCGGACTTCGCCCCAAGGCGTGTGCGCCTTCTTCCACTCGCGTTGCAGGCAAATGCGGCGTTCCTGCCGCATGCGCAACCCCAAGGTGGTCGAATGAGAGAAGAGCAGCGCCGCCAACTCTTGCACTTTTTCTTCGTCGCACAGAATGGTCACAAGATATCCAGGCCGCCCTTTTTTGGCGATCACGGGCGTCACAAATGCGTCGAGCGCGCCCGCGGCGATCAAGTCGGCGACCAGAGCCGGAAGTAGCTCCGGCGACATGTCGTCGATGTTTGTTTCCAGGACGGAAACCGGCTGCGTGGTCTCGCGGGTGTCGCTGGTTTCGCCGAGGAACACGCGTAGCACGTTGGCGCGGTCGGCAATTTCGCGTGTTCCGCTGCCGTATCCGATGCGGTAGATCGTCATCGGAGGCAAAGGGCCGAATGATGCAGCGATCTGGCCGATGAGTGCGGCGCCCGTTGGCGTCACCAGTTCGCCGGTGACTTCCGGACACGCATACGAAGGTACGCCGCGCAGGAGGAGCGCCGTCGCGGGCGCGGGCACCGGCATTACGCCGTGGTCGCACGTCACCGTGCCGGAGCCCACATGCAGAGGGGACGCATAGATGTGGCAGAACCCGATTTCGTGCAAGGCGAAATGCGCGCTGACGACGTCAACGATCGAATCGATCGCGCCCACTTCGTGGAAGTGAACCTTCTCGATTGTCGTGCCGTGGACTTCCGCTTCGCTCTCCGCGATGCGGCGAAACGTTTCCGCGCTTGCCGCTTTCACCTGGTCCGGTAGGCTTCCTTTGCCGATTATCTCCAGCACATGGCGCAGGTGCCGGTGCGGCTGCTTCTCGTCCGGATCAGACTCCACCTTGAACTGCGAGGCGACAACGCCTTTCTTCTTCACTTTCTCCAAGCTGACGCTATAGCCTGAGATGCCGAGTGAATCCAAGGCAGCTTTCAGCTTGTCGAAATCCAATCCCAAATCCAGCAGGGCCCCGACGGTCATATCCCCCGAGATCCCGCTGAAACAATCGAAGTAGAGTGTCTTCATGAGTCCTTCGCTTCGTGTTGAGGAACTTTGGCAGCCAGCCGGTCGATCATCGAGGCGAGCATACCCGCCCCAAACCCATTGTCGATATTCACCACGGAGACGCCCGTCGCGCAGGAATTCAGCATTGCGAGCAAGGCCGCAACGCCTCCGAAGTTCGCGCCGTAGCCGATACTCGTCGGCACGGCAATCACCGGCACATCGACGAGACCTGCGACGACGCTGGGAAGCGCGCCTTCCATGCCCGCGCACACCACCAGCACGTTCGCGCCTATCAGTGCGTCATGCTGGTTGAGCAAGCGGTGAATTCCCGCGACGCCCACGTCGTAGATGCGCCGGCATGTCGCGCCCATCGCTTCGCACGTGACCAGGGCCTCTTCGGCCACCGGTATATCGGATGTGCCGGCGCATACGATGCCCACATACCCGCCCGTTTTTTGGGGCGCTTGAAGCGTTAGCGTAAGGGCGCGCGCGACTTCGTGATGGACAACGTCCGGGTGCGCGGCCTTGACCGCGCTAACAACCTCCGCGCTGCAGCGCGTCGCCAGCACATTGCTTCCGTGCACGCGCATGCGTCCGACAATTTCGGCCACTTGCTCCGGTGTTTTGCCCTGCGCGAATATGACTTCCGGGGTTCCTTGCCGCAGGCTGCGGTGATGGTCCAGCTTGGCGAATCCAAGGTCTTCGAAGGGCAAGGAACGCAAGCGATCAAATGCCTCGTCGGGAGTTGTCTTCCCTTCGGAAACGGATTCCAGAAGGGTTCTAATTCGCTCGGGATTCACGCGGTCTCCCTTGGTCTTTCAATACAAAGTGGATTATTTACGTTCACAAGGACTCGCGTCGTCATTCTATGCACCGGGCCCCGGTCATTCAAGGAACGATGCGTGAGAGCGCACGCGGGCTTACGTTTGGCGTGGCGTAAGGGTGGCTAAGGACGCAGTGTTCACATCAAGGGGATAGCGTCAAGGTTTCGGTTGCTTCGCCCGCGGGTGTGACGGTCGTGGTTTGGACTGCCAGTCGGACGCTGTTGAGGGCGTCGTCGCCCGTGTCCGCATCTTCGGAGAAGACGAGGGCGACGAGGGTATAGGGACCGGGTTCGAGGCCGCCGATGGCGAATTGTCCTTTTGCGTCGATGTCCGATTCGCCAGTCTTGAGCGCATCGAGTCCCGAGATGGCTTCAAATGAAGCCGTGTCGACGCTCACGTGGCCGGGCAGGACAAGCACCTGTCCCGTTTCTCCAGGAGCAAGATTAGTGACTGTTCCCGTGACTCCGGACGCGGTGTCGAATGCGATGTCTTGGCGGGTCGTTTCACCTTCACGGAGGTCGACGTTGAACGTTCGGCGAAGCTCGGCTTGTCCGGCGCGGGCGGAAACGGCAACCCATGCCGCGCCGGGCACGATGTCTTCGATGCGGAAGTTCCCGTCTTCGCTCGCGGTCGAACTGAAGAAGGACTGGCCCTCCGGCGTGGAGACGGTGCCTTGAATCTCGGCGAAGGTGACGGCTTGTCCGTTCGCCGTGATCGTCCCTTCAAGCACGGCATAGGCGGCAGGGAAATGGAAGTCGACAGTGGTGGTCGCGCCGGGCAGGATTTCGGCTTGGCGTTGAAGACGGAGCGAGTCATTGGCGCCCGCGCCTTTCCATTTCGCGAGCACATCCACGAGGCCTAGTCCGATTCCGGCAATTTGGTAGTGACCTTTGTCGTCGGTTATGCCTTGCTTCCGGATACGCGGCGGAGTGAGCCGCGAGGCGACGACGGTCTGGTTCGGGGCGGGAGCGTCTCCCTGCCAGACGGTCCCCTCAAGTTCGCCGCCTTGGCCGAGGACAATTTCCGCCGAGACGACCGTGCCGCGTTGGGGGAGTACGTGGGCAGTCCCCGGTAGGAACTCGTCGTGATTCGCGGTGAGTTCCATGGCGGAGTCACCCAATCCCGTCAACTCAAACTGACCATTGCTGTCGCTTTGGCCGATAACCGGGCCGTCTGGTGACGACCCAAGGTGAATGGTCGCGCCGGCGGTGGGAGTTCGGTCGGGCGAGAGGACGAGGCCCGCGATGCGCGCTTCCGGTTTGAGGACGATATCCGCGGGGGGCGCGGGCAGACCTGGTTCTGCCGCGGGCACGACGACATAACCTGCCTCGAATCCCTCCGCACGAGCGCCGAGCGAGAAGGGTGCGCCGCTCGCAACATCGAGGACCTCAAAGCGCCCCTCCTCGTTTTCGAAAACCTTCCACGCGGTGCTTTCGCTACGAACGATCTCTTTCCAGAGTGCATCATCGGTTATAGCGTGATCCCGATAGACGAGGTCGAACTTCGCGACAGGCGCACCCTGTTCATTGAGGACACGTCCCGACGCCGTGCTCGTGTTTGTGAGCACAAGGTTCACATCGGCGCGGCCTGAGCGAACGTTCTCCAGAACAGCCTCGTTGTAATGCTCCTTCACCGCGCTTACGCGGTATTCCGCTTGGTCCAGATCACCCACGGCGAACGCTCCGCCGGAATCGGAGAAGGTTTTGCGGGGACCCTTTTCTACATCGTAGATCGTGACGGCTGCGTCGACGATGGGCTGGTTCTGGCTGTCCAGCACCCATCCGCGTATGGCGGGCTCTTTCACGGCGATGGGAGGCGGGGCTTCGCTGGAAGTTGCGATGTTGATCGAAGGCAGAGGCGTGGAGAGATCGATGGGAGAGGACTGCGGTGCGAGCCGGCCATCAGGCGCTTCGGTTTCAGTCACCTGGCGTTGCCGCATGGCGATCCGAATTGCCACGCCGACACACGCTAACGCGATGATTGCGATGGCGATCTTTCGCGAGGTGTTCACGGTATATTGCGCTTTCGCGTTATTGCGTCTGTGGTGCGCGGATCAATACAGGAATCAGAATGCGTTCCGCGCCAGGTTGATCCGTCACCACGGAAACCATGGTGGCCTTTCTTTCCGCCGGGGGCACGGCCGTGGCGCGAATGACGATTGCCGCGGGATGATCCTTGTCTACCGTCTTCTCTGCCTCGACCTGCACTTCGAGAAGGTCCTGCTCGAACTTCACCTCGCGAATCGTCAAGGCGGCCCCGGTGGCGTCGCGCAGGACGACGCGCTGAGAGGCGGGGGCATTTGCCGCGGGTTCAAGCACAACGTGTTCGGGATCCGCTACCACGCGCGCGGCCATGCGGAAGAACACGGGGATGCTGACGATGGGCTGGTCCTTGCTGGTCGTCATGACGTGGACCGTGCCGGACTGCGGACCTGGAGGCGCATTTTGCGCCGTGCGCACTTCGATGATGTGGCGATCCACCGTTTGCCCCCAATCGGGCTTGACGTTTTTGTGAACGATGCAGGCGATGGGGCCGACCGCAACGACGCCAAGGACTTCAGGCAACGGCTGATTGGCGCGGCTTGCGCGAACGATGATGCCCTCGCCCTTAGCCGAGAGAGACTGATTTTGGATGTAGGCATTGCGCGGCGCGCACAGGATCGATTGCGGCATGACGAGTACGTCGCCGACGGCCTCGCCATGAACGGGTATCTTCAACGTGGCCTCTTCGTTGCCCACGCGAAGCCGGGCCGTGACGGCATTGGCAATCGGGCCTAGCGGTACTTCGGGGGCGATGCGGAACCGCGCTCTAATACGAAACCCATCCTTGGTTTCCTCGCGGGCAGCGGTAACGCTGAGTGTGGGTTTCTCCATGTTGATCTCCAACAACTCAATGTCCTTGATTGGAGTACCGGAGAAGAATGTGAGTTCCTTGCCGATTTCGTCGCCGCGCGGCGCCATGCCCCAGGCAACGTCTTTGTCGGGGATAGTGAGGACAAGCGCCTCGACATTGACGACGATGTCGATCGCGGTCATAGATTCCGCGGGATCGGAGGTGGCGATAACAAGCGTCGCGACGCGATCGCCGACGACGTCCGTGGAGTCGTACTTCGCGGTTAAAGCGAATTGAGCCCCAGGCTGCACGACGGGTTTGGTTCCGTCGGAGGGAAAATCGGTGGTGAGGCAGGGACAGGAGGACTGGACGCGTTGGATTTCGAGCGGAGCGTCGCCGGCGTTGCCGATCTGAACGACAGCCTCGCCGACTTTGCCCTGGCGGAGCGTACCGTAGTCGATTTTGACCGTGCTGAAAGTCGCCTTGGGCTCCGCATAGGATGCATCAATGATGCTTGCCGCGGAAGCGAAGAAGAACAAGAACGGGGAGAGGAGAACGGGTTTCCACTTGAGGGCCATAGATGCCTGTACTTCCTTCTCGATGAGGTTTGGGTTTCAAGGGGACGGGCCCGCGAAGGCATCGCTCCACAGGCCCGTCCGGAATAACGGATAGAAGCGGGATCGGTTAGAACCGGGCCGCGCTGTAGGTCACATTAGCCATGTCGTTGTTGAGGCTGATGTCCGGGTGGAAGCAATCGACGGAACTGAGCTGCCCGCGTGAGAATGCGATGCCGTAGGAATCGCCGTCGTACCACACGCCTTGGGTTGCGGAGAGGGACGCCAACGAATTGACGTAGGCGATGTTCATGTTGGTCGCCTCGGTGCGTTGGGTAGAGCCGTTGACCAGCATGTTCTTGCACCACGTGAAGATGTTCCACTTGAGAAGACAGCCGAAATTGCTCTTCCCAACGTCATACACACGCCGGACGTTCACGGTTCCGGTCACAAGGATATCCGCACCGGGAAGACCCGCCTGGAGGACGTCGATGGCCTCGTTCCAACGGTATTCCCATGTCGCGATGGGTGTCATCTCGGCGGTGCTATCTCCGCACACGTCGTTGCCGCCCATTTGGATGGTTACGTACTGGACACCTTGGCTGACGGAGGTGTTTGCCTGGGCGAGCAAGTCGTCGGATTGGGCGCCGTTCCACGCGTTGTTGTACGCGACGGTGCTGGGATTGGCGGCGCGGATGCGCTCGAGGTGGCTGTAGCAAGCATCGCTCCCAGAATCGCCAGTGCTCCACACGTGTTCGGGCTGGTCGTCGTCGATGGAGTCGTCCGCCAAGGCACCGCGCGAAATGCTGTCGCCGATGGTGGCCATCGAAGCGGGATAGGTTTGAGCGGAGGCGCTCAATGGAAATGCAATGGTTAACGAAAGTACAGCGAGAGCAATAAACAGAATCCTGGTCTGCATGGTCTACTCCTCTTGGGGGTTGCACCCCGTTTCAGACGAAAGAACCATCTGCACCAACTGGGTCCGTCCGTAGATCTGTGGAGACATGGCTCCACACGGGACGGAAAAGGCACTTGGAATGTTGCGGCGAGCGTTCATTGCACCCGGAAGCTCGCCTGACGGACACCGAGCGTGTTCCCCGATATCACCTCCCTCTACCGTGCATGTTTAACCCTGCGGCGTGGCAGTAAATGGCTTCACTGCCCGGCACCTTGACGCAGATGCAACATACGGCAAAGTATTGATTTTGTCAATGAGATTTGTATTAGGTATGCGTGAAAAAACGTTCAACCGGTAACACCGGCACAGGGCGGATCGCACATCGCGTTCAATGGTCTGTTTTGGCCGCCGGTTGTGTCGCCAGTGCGTCCGTTCGGCCAAGCAGGTAGCCCGCGATGCTTCCCAGCAAGCCAACTACTGTCGTTATCTGGTCTTGCGAGTACCCTGCACACACCAGAAATGCACTGAAATAAACGACAAGGGTGATCCCTGCGAGGCGGATAAGCGCATCGGCAGTTCACTTGCTCTTTGTCCACAGGACAATGGCGGCTTCGACAGCGCGGGCGCGTTCATCCTCCGACGGCAGGCGAAGTCTGCGTGGGCATGCGCACGGCGCGCCGGCGTGCGAAGTAGCCGGGAATGGCACCGTGCGCCGGTGAAAACAGCGCCGCGAGGATGAAGAGCAGGCCGCTGACGACGGAGATGGCCCCGGCGGTCGAGCCGTCGAGCCAAGAGGCTAGGTAATAGCCGCCGATGGACGCTGCCATGCCGATGAGCGCCGAGTAGACGAGCATGAGCGAGAGACGGTCGGTCAAGAGATAGGCCGTGTTTGGGGGGACAATCAGCAGGGCGACGACGAGGATTGCCCCGACGCTCTCGAACGCGCCGACGGTAGTCAGCGATACGAATCCCATGAGCAGGTAGTGCCAGAGGGTGACGTTGATTCCGATGGCGGCGGCGAGGGCCGGGTCGAAGGAACACAACTTCAACTGGCGGTAGCCGAGGGCTATGAACGCTACGTTCGCAATCGTGACGGCACCGAGTATCCACACGGCGCGCGGGCCGATGGGGGTGTCGCCGAGAAAGACAAGGTTTAGCGGGGCGTTTTCGATTTCGCCGTAGAGGACGCAATCCGCGTCGAGGTCGACTTGGCCCGCGAAGGCGGAGACGAGGATGACGCCGATGGCGAAGAGCCAGGTGAAAGTTACGCCCATGGATGCATCGGATTGCAGTTTTCCGTGACGTTCGAGGATGTCGGTCATGAACGTTGTGAGCAATCCGAGTGCGCCTGCTCCTACCAACATGGGGAAGGTGTTGCGGCTATGCGTGATGAGGAAGGCAATCACGATGCCGGGCAAGACGCTGTGACTGATGGCGTCTCCCATCATGGCTTGGCGGCGCAGGACGAGGAAACAGCCGACAAGGGCGCACGATGCGGAGGCGAGGCACCCGATGAGAATGGTCCACATAGCATTGGTCATTTCGAGATCCTTGAAGCGGCGCCAGCGCCCATGCCGGCGGGGACAGGAATGTGGCTCGCATGGGGGTCGGCGTCGGGGTTGTCGAGGGCAGCGATAAGGCGTTCCTCCAATTCCGGAGTGATGATGTGCTCGATCTCGTCGGCATCGTCATGAACGTGGTCGGGGGCGAGCTCGAGTTTGCGTGTCAAGTAGAGCTCCCACAGACGGTGAATGCGGGTCAAGCGCGCGGCGCGCTCGATGCCTGCATCGGTGAGGGAGTAGCGGCCTTGGAGCGATTCTTCGGCAAGACCTTGCTCGATAAGCATGCTCAGCGTCTTGTCCATGGCGTGCAGGCTCATCGGGCGATGCTTGAGCAGATCGGCCAGGGTACGGGCGGCGTCTACGCGCTGTTCCTTTTCGCCGAGCACGTACAGGGTGCGCAGGACGTTCTCCATCGAGGTGCGCGTGCGGGTGCTGCGCATTTGGAGGATGCGCGCAAACACGCCGCGGCGGGGCGCAAAGAACAGCGATATCAGGAAGAGGCTCGTGATGCTGACGACCATCCACGGCCCTGTAGGCATGCGCGGGCCGAGATACGAGACGTATGCGCCGATGGCCCCGCTGAGCGCGCCGAATCCGCCGGCGAGGACCAGCATGGTGCTGAGACGATGGGTCCAGTAGCGGGCGGCAGCGGCGGGCGTGACAAGCATGGCGGCCATGAGCACGACTCCGACGGCTTGGAGTCCGATCGCGACCGCGAGCACGATGAGCGTTGCCATAGCCGTCTCGATGAAGCGTGTCGGTACTCCGGCTGTGCGCGCGTATTGGGGATCGAAGGAGACTACCTTGAATTCTTTGTACGCGAGGACGACCACTCCGACGAGCAGAACGGAAAGCACGCCGAAGGTCCACACGTCGCGCTTGAGCATGGCGGCGGCTTGGCCAAAGAGGTAGCGATTCAAGCCGGATTGGGCGGCGTTTCCGCTGCGCTGAATGTACGTGAGCATGAGCACGCCCACGCCGAAGTACACGGAGAGCACCATGCCGAGCGCGCTGTCTTCTTTGCAGCGCGTGTGACGCACAATCAGGTCGATGGAGAGAGCCGCCAGCCAGCACGCGACGACGGCGCCGATGAGAATGACAATCGGATCCTTGGTGCCCGTGAGCAGAAACGCGGCGCAGACGCCAGGCAGGGCCGCGTGCGCGAGCGCATCGCCCATGAGGGAGCGCTTGCGGAGAAACGCGAAGCAGCCGATGACGCCAGAAGTCAGGCCCAGCAACACGCATCCGAACAACACGAGGCGCGCGTTCTCGCTGGAGAACGTGAAGAACTCAAGCCAGGGGGGCAGCGACGAGTTCATTGCCGGGCCTTCCATTCCTGGCCGCGAAGCTTTTCGCCGACTTCCGTGAGGAGGTTGAGGCGGCCGCCATAGGTCTTGTTGAGGTTTTCGGGTGTGAATACCGTCTGGACGTCGCCGAAGGCGATCATGTGCAGATTTATCAGGAGGACGGAATCGAAGTACTCGGGCACGGTCTGCAAGTCATGGTGGACCACGACGACCGTGCAGCCTTGTTCGCGCAATTCGCGAAGGAGATCGACGATGGCTTTCTCGGTGGCGGCGTCGACGCCCGCGAAGGGTTCGTCCATAAGATAGACTTGCGTCTGTTGGGCGAGGGCGCGCGCGAGGAACACGCGCTGCTGTTGCCCGCCCGACAATTGACTGATCTGGCGATTGGCGAGGTCTGCCATTCCGACTTTGTCGAGACAGCTTTTGGCGATTTCGTAGTCGCGCTTGCGGGGGCGGCCAAACAATGGGAGATGGCCGTAGCGTCCCATGAGCACGACGTCGAGCGAGGTGGTCGGGAAGTCCCAATCCACGGATTCGCGTTGCGGCACGTAGGCGACGAGGCGCCTGCCCTGTTGGATGGGCATGCCGAAAATTTGTACGCGCCCCGACGCCAAGGGGACCAGGCCCAGCACGGCCTTGATAAGCGTGCTCTTGCCTGCTCCGTTCGGACCGACGACGGCGATGAGCTTACCTTCCGGAAACGCCACGTCGATATCCCACAGCACGGGCCGATGTCGATAGGCGACCGTGAGATCGTGCACGTCGATAGGGGGTGGAGAGACTGCCGGTGTCGTCATGATTAACGCAATGCCTTTGCTATCGTGTCGATGTTGTAACGAACCATCCCGAGGTAGGTTCCCTCCGGAGAATTCGCTTCGCCCATCGCATCGCTGAAGAGCTGTCCGCCGATGGTTACCACGCCGTTACGGGACTTCACTTCATTTACAAGAACTTCAATCGAACGCTGGGGGACGGAGGACTCCACGAAGGCGGCCTTGATGTCGCGCGTCGCAATGAGTTCCGCCAACCGGGCCACGTCCTGGGTGCCGAATTCGGCGGTGGTGCTGATCCCTTGAAGGCCCATCACCTCGATGTCGTAGGCGCGCCCGAAGTACCCGAACGCGTCGTGCGCCGTGATGAGGACGCGCTGCTCCTTGGGAATTGTCGCAATTTGCTCGCGTGCGTAGGTATCCAGTTGCCGCAACTGTTCGACGTGGGCCGCGGCGTTCTTCTCGTAGTCAGCCTTGTGATCGGGGTCTACCGCGACCAAGCCGTCTCGAATGCGTTCCGCGACGATAATCCACAACCCTACGTCGAACCAGACATGCGGGTCGTACTGGCCCTGGAACTCCGGGGGTTCGCGGAGGCGGTCGTGGGGAATGCTCTCCGTCACCTGCACCGTCGAGACGGTGCGAGCGAGCTTTACCAGGACATCTCCCATCTTGCCTTCGAGGTGAAGGCCGTTGTAAAGAATTAAGTCAGCCCCCGTCAGCTTTTCGATGTCACCTTGGGATGCCTTGTATAGATGCGGGTCTACACCGGGGCCCATCAGGCCGGCAACTTCGACCCACTCCCCTCCGATATTCTTGGCAGTGTCCGCGATCATCCCAGTTGTCGCCGTCACTTTTAGGGGGCCGGCATGGGTCTTGGGGCGCATCGGGCCGCCGCCTGCTTGGGCATCGTGTGGCGTGCCCCCGCAGCCGAGAGTGGCGACGGCGACGGCGACTGTCAGGACGGATGTCACGCGCCTGCGGAGCAGAGCGAGAATAATGTTCAGCATCGAGGGGAGGTCTCCGAATTTTGATTTGTAACATTCATTAACAAAATTAACTTATGGTAATAATAGCGAGGTCTGGGGGAAAAGTCAAGGGGGAAGCGGGGAGAAATCTTAAAATTCGCGCAGAAAAGAACGTCTCATACCGTTCCGTATTTGTTTCGAGACTGTCCTGAATCCTGGGTTGTAATGAATTAACCAAACACCAGATGGTCTGTAGATAATAATATATGTACAGAATAATCATATTGTAAAGAAAATAGGTATTGCGTCCCAGAAATCTCAATTTCCGGGGGTATTCCGGATGGGAGAGATGCGTCCCTTGCCGGAGTGGACGTTGTGGACTGCGTGGACGTTGTGGAGGAAGCATGGCTACTATTGTTTTCTTCATTTCTGTGGGATGACTCGGATGACGTGGGTAGCGAATGGTTCGTAGGTAAAGGTGAAAGTACTTGA
>JBAZRU010000082.1:0-15255 GCA_041662805.1 Candidatus Hydrogenedentales bacterium
AACTTCTGTTTCAGTTGATCAAGATGACCGCGCACTAGCGGCGCAACAGCGCGGCACTTCTCGACAATACCCTCCGTCTCGAAAACATCCAACACCGCGCAAACCGCCGCGCAGGCCCGCGGATTGCCGCTGTACGTGTCGGATGCTTCGCCATAGGCGAGTGCGTCGATCAAATCGGCCCTGCCTGCCACGGCCGCCGCGGGTTCGCCGTTGCCCAGCCCCTTCCCCATGACGACCAAGTCGGGCTCCACGCCGTAAGTTTGATACGCGAACATGTTGCCCGTGCGTCCATGGCAGGATTGCACCTCATCGAAAATGTAGGCGATATCGTGCTTGACACACCAGGCTTGAAGCATCTGGTGGTACCACGCGGGGGGGTGAAAACTGCCCTTCGCGCCCAGATACGGTTCCGTTATCAGCAACGCGATCTTGCCCGGAAACTCCGTGGCCAGGGCGTCCAACTCCGCCTGGTAGAACGACTGGGGGCGCTCTTCCTTCATCGGGAACGAAATGAACCGGACATTCGGATTGGGACTAGTCTCGCCCGTCACATCGCTCGCAAGCCCCTTCTTGCCGTGGAAGCCTCCGCGTGTCGCAACCATAATGGGCCGGTCCGGGTGCTTGTGAAGCGCCGCCCACATCGCCTTCTGGATGCCTTCCGAACCGCTCGCCGCCCAGAGCAACTTCTGCGCCTTCGGCATCGCCAGCGTCGTAAGCAGCCGCTCCGCGGCCAGTACTTCAATCTCCGCAATCATGTTGTAGGCGTTGCGCGGAAGCCCCATCGCATACTGGCGATAGAACGCTTCGAACCGGGGATGGGCATGGCCCAAGTTCGCCACCAAGACCCCCGACGTGAAATCGAACAATTCACGGTCGTCCGCGGTGCGCAACACACATCCTGCCGCCGACTTAATCACAAGCTGCGTCGGCGAATACGTCCGCTGGCCATCCCCTACACACGCATGCAAACGCGCGCGAATCTCGTTACTCTTTGGTTCTCCCTCGTGCGAAATCGGCCTACTCACCGTACCTCCTCGTACTCAGATGTAATACATCGAGCCTTTGCCGGCCCGTGTCAGAATATCGCTCACCGTTAATTCAGCCAACACGCGCTCGATTTCCGCCCCGACCGCTCTCCAAGCCGGCCGCAGATCGGCGCCCCCGGAGTCTTCCACCGGAAGCGGGTCCAGGATCGGACCATCGATCGCGTGCACAATGTCCAGAAGCGTTATCGAATCCGCCGTCCGCGCCAGCAAGTACCCCCCCTGCGCCCCGCGCACGCTCTTCACGATTCCCGCCCGCTTCAACTGAAGCAGGATGTGAACCAGGTACTTCTCGGGAATGTCGCGCAACGTGGCGATATGGACCGCCGTCATGGGCGACTCGCTGTGGTCATTGCGTGCCAGTTCAAGTACAGCCCGGCATGCATACTCGCATCTCGATGAAATGTTCATAGCATTCCCCCAATGGACCTATATTACAAGATTGCCCCGCAAAACATCGAACCATTCTCTAACGGCTGAGGCGTGGCCCCCTACGCAGCGTCAAAAGCCCGCGGAAATCAGGGACGGACACGTCTCCGCTCACTGCGTTCGCTCCGCTTGTGTCAGTCCCGGGATTCCGCTCCTTCTTCTGTTTTTGGTTGCGGCATTGCCGAGCCTCGCTAATCCGAAGCTAACACTTGACTAACAAGCCGCTCAAAGAAGGAATTCTGAGTGGGAAAGTCACCTGTTTCTCGAAAACCACGAACCGCTAAATTTGGTATTGACAGATCGACTATACCACAGTATATTGTGTCTTACCGCAGATTTCCTCGATTCGGCGGATACGGGCTGACGAATCGAGAAACTGACATACCAGTAGCGGGAATCGGTTGTCCTGGGGTTTCCGTAAGTCACGCTGGGTATCGCATTTCAACGGTGCTGGAACCGCAATTTCAGACATAGGGACCGCTTTGTCTTTTCCGGCAAGGGATCCCCGTGCCTGTCGGTGCATGCGAGGTGTTCCGTTTAACTGCGCGGCGGCAGGGCTGGGAAGCGGAACGTGAAGGCGGCAAAGGCCGATGTCAGCAACTGACCGGCATGGAGGAATCTCTCGGTGATCGAACCTCAAACGGCACAGACCATTATCAAGCGCGACGGGCGCACGGTTGAATTCGACGGCGAGCGTATCTTTCGAGCCATCGAAAAGGCCTTCAAGGCCGAGAATGGCGTGGCCAAAGACGAACCCCTCGAAATCAACATCTCGCAGAAGGCGCGGACCGTCGCCGAAGACGTCATTGCGGAGGCCCTTCAAAACGCCCGCACGGGGCAACGTATTGAGGTGGAGCGCATCCAGGACGCCGTCGAGCGCCACCTGATGCAGAGCGGCGAATACGCCGTCGCGCGCCGCTACATCGTTTATCGCGAAGACCGCAAGAAGGCCCGCGCGTTGCGCGGCGAGACTGACCTCCAGGGCGAGCCGCTTGCCCAGGTGCTTGTGCAAATGCCCGATGGTTCGCGCGAAATCCTGACCGGTTCGCGAATCCGCCGAACACTCTCCGATGCCTGCCGGGGCGTCGAAGATATCGCCCTCGTCGATGAAGTCTACGACGAAGTGATGCAGACCGTGTACGACGGCATCACCCCTCAGGAGATCGCCAAGGCCTGCATGTTCGCAGCCAAGGGGCGCATCGAGCGCGACCCCGCCTACAACTCCGTCACGGCGCGATTGCTTCTTAGGTCCATCTACAACGAAGTGCTGCCCAAAGGCATCGAAGTTGGCTCGCTCGACGCCCTGCACCGCAATCATTTCCGGCACTACGTTGCCGAGGGCGTCCGTCTGGAGCGCCTGAGCCCGGCCCTGCTCGAATTCAACCTCGACCGGCTCGCCGCCGCTATGGACCTCGAACGCGACCTTCAATTCGCATACATGGGTCTACAGACCCTCCACGACCGATACCTCATTCATGACAACGGTCGCCGTATCGAGACTCCCCAATACTTCTGGATGCGCGTTGCCATGGGCCTAGCCATTAGCGAAGGCCCGCAACGCGACGACCGCGCCATCGAATTCTACGAAGTCCTATCGAAGTTCCTGTTCACGTCGTCCACCCCCACGCTGTTCAACGCGGGCACGCTCCATCCGCAGCTCAGTTCTTGCTATCTCTCCACCATCGAGGACGACCTCGAGCACATCTTCAAGGTCATCTCCGACGACGCCCGCCTTTCGAAGTGGGCCGGCGGTCTCGGCAACGATTGGACCAACGTGCGCGCAACCGGCGGCCACATCAAAGGCACCAATGGCACAAGCCAGGGCATCATCCCTTTCCTCAAGGTCGCGAACGACACGGCCGTCGCCGTCAACCAGGGCGGAAAGCGCAAGGGCGCCATGTGCGCCTATCTCGAAACGTGGCACCTCGACATCGAAGACTTCCTCGACCTGCGGAAGAATACCGGCGACGAACGCCGCCGCACCCACGACATGCACACCGCCAACTGGATTCCCGACCTGTTCATGAAGCGCGTGCTTGCCGAAGAACACTGGACGCTGTTCAACCCAAGCGAAGTGCAGGACCTCCACCATCTCTACGGCAAGGCCTTCGAAGCGCGCTACGTCGAATACGAGAAGATGGCCGAACGGGGGAAATTGCGTCAGTACAAGCGCGTGGACGCCGTTCTCCTGTGGCGCAAAATGCTGTCGATGCTCTTCGAGACCGGGCACCCCTGGATCACCTTCAAAGATCCGTCGAACATTCGCTCGCCCCAGGATCACATGGGCGTCGTGCATTGCTCGAACCTATGCACCGAGATCCTCTTGAACACGACCAAGGAAGAGACCGCGGTCTGCAACCTCGGCTCCATCAACCTGGCCGCCCACACGACCGAAACCGGGCTCGACGAGGCCCTGCTTGCGTGCACCGTCCGCACCGCCGTCCGCATGCTCGACAACGTCATCGACATCAACTACTACCCCACGCCCGAAGCGCGCAACGCCAACATGAAACACCGTCCCATCGGCCTCGGTATCATGGGATTCCAGGATGCCCTCTATGCGCAAGGGTTCAGCTACGCGAGCCAGGAAGCCGTCGAGTTCGCAGATAGCAGCATGGAGATGATCTCCTACTACGCCATCCTGGCGTCGACCGAGCTGGCCGCGGAGCGCGACGCGTACCCCAGCTACCCCGGCTCGAAATGGAGCCGAGGCCTGCTGCCCATGGACACCATCGACCTCCTCGCGGACGAACGCGGCGGGGACGTCGACGTCGACCGCACCGCCCGCATGGACTGGTTCGTCGTGCGCGAAGCCCTCGGCGAATTCGGCATGCGCAACAGCAACACCATGGCCATCGCACCCACGGCCACGATCTCCAACATCACCGGCGTCACGCAATCCATCGAACCGGCCTACAAACACCTCTTCGCGAAGTCGAACCTCAGCGGCGAATTCACGAACATCAACACGCACCTTGTCAGCGATCTCAAAGCCCTCGGACTCTGGGACGCCGAAATGGTCGAAGATCTGAAATACTTCGACGGCTCCTTGCTGGAGATTGAGCGTGTCCCTGCCGATCTTAAATGGAAATACGTGACCGCTTTCGAGATGGACCCGAAATGGCTCATCGAATGCGCCAGCCGCCGCCAAAAGTGGATCGACATGGGCCAATCGCTCAACCTCTACCTCGCGGCCCCCAGCGGAAAGCACCTCAGCGAGATGTATCTGCTCGCGTGGCGCAAAGGCCTCAAGACCACCTACTACCTGCGCAGCCTCGCCGCCACGCAGGTCGAGAAATCGACGGTGGACATCAACAAACGCGGTATCCAACCTCGGTGGATGAAGAGCAAATCGGCCTCCAGCAACATCCAACTCCAGCGCGAAAACGTCCTCGACGAAGCGCCCATGCCGAAAGCGTGCAGTCTCGCCGACCCGGATTGCGAAGCATGCCAGTAGGGAATTTTGGATTTTGGATTTTGGATTTTGGATTGAGGAGACCAATTCCTCGACCGCGCTTTGCGACTCACTCTTCTTGTCCTTCGAATCTCAAATTTCCTCTCTTATCCTTCATGCATTCTCTCTCTTCATCCGCGCTATCCGCGGTTGCCTTGTCTTGTTTCCCCTCTCTCTTCATCTGTGAAATCTGTGTCATCTGTGGATGCCACTCTTCAATTCATTCGGTCCCGCGAAATATTCTGAGGAAGGAGACGTACTAATGTCAGCGTGTTGCACTGCAAGTGGAATTCCCCCGAAGCCCTTCGATCTTGCCAAGCGAATCAACGTCGAAGACAAGCGCCTGCTGAACTGCAAGCAGGTCGACGTGAACCAGTTGATGCCGCTCAAGTACAAGTGGGCGTGGGAACACTACCTCAACGGCTGCAACAACAACTGGCTCCCCAGCGAAGTCTCCATGCAGCAAGACATCGAGCTGTGGAAATCCGATAGCCTTACGGACGCCGAGCGCCTCGTGATCATGCGCAACCTCGGGTTCTTCAGCACCGGCGAAAGCCTCGTCGGCAACAACATCGTGCTCGCCATCTTCAAGCACATCACCAACCCAGAGGCGCGCCAGTACCTGTTGCGGCAAGCCTTCGAGGAAGCCGTACACACACACACGTTCCACTACATCGTCGAATCTCTCGGTCTCGACGAACGCGAAGTCTTCAATATGTACCACGAGGTCGCGTCCATCGAAGGCAAAGACCAATTCGTCATGCGCCTGACCGAGGACATTCTCCGCGACGACTTCAACACGGAGACCCTCGAAGGCGTACAGCAGTTTCTGAAGAACCTCGTCGGCTTCTATGTCGTGATGGAAGGCATCTTCTTCTACAGCGGATTCGTGATGATCCTCTCGTTTCACCGCCAGAACCGCATGACCGGCATCGGCCAGCAGTTCCAGTACATCCTGCGCGACGAATCCATTCACCTGAACTTCGGCATCGACCTCATCAACACGATCAAGGAAGAGAACCCCGGCGTGTGGACGCCTCAGTTGCAGCAGGATATCCGCGCGATGATCGACGAGGCCGTCGAACACGAAATCCGCTACGCCCAGGACTGCTTGCCGCGCGGCATCCTCGGGCTCAACGCGAGCTTGTTCCGCGAATACGTGCAATACGTCGCCGACCGCCGCATCGAACGCATCGGCCTCAAGGCCGCGTACGGCTCACGCAATCCGTTTCCGTGGATGAGCGAGACCATCGATCTTTCAAAAGAGAAGAATTTCTTTGAAACGCGCGTAACGGAGTATCAGACTGCCGGTAGTCTGGAGTGGTAAGACCATTAAACGCGTAGGAGCGTTTGGTACGGCGGGGGTCTTCGTCTTGGGCGAAGGCCCCCGTTCCTTATGCCGCCCCCACCGCCAAGAGCCCGCCGATGAACGCAAAGGCAAACAGTCCAGACAGCACGATGAGCGTGGCGACATAGAAGGCAAAAAGGATGAAGAACTCGATGAATACGAGTTCGTAGGTTCTCCGCAGCATGATGATGCTGCCGATGAAGCCTCCGCAGGGAATGATCGAACTCATCGTGGCGCCGATGAGCGACATAATCCCAATATTGATGAGATTATCCTTGAGATCTTCCTCGGGCAGCTTGCTCGACACGCGCAGCGTCAGATACAACGATATCGTGTATTGGACTGTCGTCACGAGGATGATAACGATCATCCATCCGATCTTTGAAAGCTTCCATCCATAGAGTGCAAAATTTCCGTCTTCGGTCATACGGAATGCCGGCACGGCTTTGGCCGTAACGGTCTGCGCCACCTCGGCCCCGTTCGTCGATGGCTCCCCCCCTCCCGTCACCATCGCCAAAACCGTAATCACAACAAAGGCCGCCACCACCGCCAGCACGATGATGACCGGTGTCGTCAGCCACTCCACGCGGGCATGCTCACGCTCTACGGGTGGTATCGCCGGGGGTTTGGACGGCCCGAGGATTTCGTCCAGACTCATGTTCGGCAGCAGTACGTCCTCGGCCTTCGGCTCCGTCTGAGGCCGCGAAATCTCCGCCGTAATGGCGTCCCTTAACTTACTGCCGCGCTTGTCCTTGAAGTGCTTGATCAAGACGTCGCAGATCTGCAGCGCCTCGCTTGTACGGCCTAACCGGCGCATGCACCGCGCCCGGGGAAACAAGATATTCGCCGTGTTCGGAAACGCGGTGTTCAGTTCATCCAACAACGCCAGCGCCTCCGCATACCGGGCCCGGCGATAGTACGCGTCGGCAGTGCTGAAATGTTCTTTCGCTTCTTGCGAATTCATTCGGACTCCCCGGTTCCCTAACGCCCCTAGCCCCATAGAGCAGTCTGCGGAACCCAATTCCCAAAATCAAGACCGGCGTTCCCGCGAATGAACGCCCGGAAGGACTTCTCCAATCACCAGCGCCCGTGCGTGTTCTGCTTCCCTTTTCCGCCCATTTGCCATTTTTCGATGTTCGAGGATAAGATTATGCGTCCGCTTTGTCGTCTAGGGACGAGGAGGCAAATCTGGTGACTCTGCAAGATTTCCGCGCCAAAGGGCGTGCGAATACCAACAAAGGGAGGATTGAGAATGGTTAGTCGTGCAAAGGAGAGTAGCGTGACGCGGTTTGGTCTTAAGTTAAGCTCCTTATTGGCAATGGGAGCGATTGCGCTGTTTGTGGGCGCGTCGGCCCATGCAGGCATTCTCGACAAGGTCAAAGGGAAGGGCAAAGGGAAGGAAGAAGCGAAGACCGAGGAAGCAGCCGAGACGAAAGCTGCCGCCCCTGCCTATACCGGCCCCAAGCAAGTCGTATGCGTGGATGCGTTTGAAGGCGCAGGCAAACTCGGATGGGATGAAGGCCCCGTCCTTGCAGCCATGCTTACTTCGGCCCTCATGGATACGGGACGCTTTATCGTCGTCGAGCGCCCCAAGCTCGACAACGCGATCAAGGAGCAGGACCTGGGCGCGGCCGGACGAATCAATTCGCAGACCGCCCTCAAGATCGGCGAGATCGTCGGTGCGAGCATCCTTGTGCAAGGCACCGTGACCAAGTTCGAACCCGGCGAAGAAGGCAAGAGCGGCCGCGTGGGCGTGCCCATCGGCGGCGTCAGTGTCGGTCTCGGCGGTAGCAAAGTCACGTCCGTGGTCGGAATGAAGCTCCGCCTTGTCGACCTGACCACCACGGTCGTGCTCGATACGTTCGATGCGGAGGCCGAAGGTACGTATAAGAGCATGGGCGCGGACATCTACGCAGGCGGCTTTAGCGCGGGCGGCGATAAGTTCAAGAAGACCCCGCTCGGCGAAACCAGCGAGAAGTGCGTTAAGCAGGCGGTCGACCACATCATCGCGAAGATGGCCGATGTGCCCTTCTCGGCGCGCGTCGCCAAAGTCGACGGCAAGACCGTCTACATCAACGCTGGCAGCACCAGAGGGGTGCAGGTCGGGACCGTGCTTGTCATGTACAAGCAGGGTGAAGTCATCAAGGATCCCGACACGGGCCTCCCGCTGAGCGTGACCCTCACCAAGACCGGCAGCATCAAGGTGGACGACGTTCAGGAAGAGCTTTCCGTGTGCTCGATGGTGGACGGCAAAGCGCCCGCCGTGGGTGATACGGTGAAGATCGAGCAGTAGCTCCAAAGCGGCGAAGGGCGGGATGCTAACCGCCCTCTGCTGAAGAATTGATTGGCCGGCCGAGACTCCCCCGGAGTTTCGGCCGGTTTCGTGTTTTTCCCAACCTTCTTGCACCTGCCGTGGGCGCAGACGCCATACTCCTTTGGGAAATTCCTCTTGACACAGCCACCACATGCGTGGTAGCATCACCACAGATAGAGAGAAAGGGGCAACGCATGGCCAAGAATCTGGACGACCTCACCAAAGCCGAATGGATCGTCATGAAATGCTGCTGGAGCAAGGGGAAATGCACGGCACGCGACGTGTTTGAGGAGGTCGGCGGCAAGAGGGACTGGCAATACCAGACCGTGAAGACAATGCTGGACCGCCTGGTCCAGAAGGGCTATCTCAAGCTCGACAAGATTGGTCCGATCTGCTTGTTCACCCCGGCCGTTTCGCAATCGAAGGTGGCGGTTCGCGCGCTGGACTCCTTCGTTTCAAACGTTCTCGACGGCACCTTGGCCCCCTTGTTCGCCCACCTGGCCAAAGGACCCAAATTGAGCGAAGAAGAACTGACGATGCTGAAGAAGCTGGTGGAGAATCACGAAGAGGAAGAGTCGTGATGGACGCGCTGCACGCATTCGCTTCACAGTGGCCGCACATCCTGTGGAGCATGAGCTGGCAGGTCGCGGTGCTCGCGGCCTTTGTGTGGGTTGTCTCGTTACTATGCCGCCGCGCCACACCAAACTTCCGGTATTGGCTGTGGATGGTCGTGTTGATCCGCCTCTGCCTGCCCGTCGACTTCGGCAATCCCTTCGGTATCGGCGGCGACCTGCGCCTGGCCGCGGAACAGTCCGCGAAGACCGTCATCGACGAATCGGTCGCGGTGCTCATGCCCGAGTCCACGCTCCTCAACGCGCTGCCGGCATCCAAACCAGACACGCACACCGTCTCGAGCACGATGTCCGCAACATCGTGGGGCGCCGTGTTTGCCTATGCGTGGGCTATTCCCGCGCTCGGGTTTGCGGCCCTCGTGATGTATCGCCGCTATCGCGTGCGCGGCCTATTGCAGACGTGCGCGCCGGTCGCGAGGCCCGAACTGCTCGCGCTCCTGGCGCAATGCGCGCGCAAGCTGGGCGTGCGCAGACCCGTGCGGCTTCTTGGCCTTCCCGCGACGCAAAAGGCGGGTGGCCCCGCGGTCATCGGCGTCATGCGGCCTACGATTGTGCTGCCGCCGGCGATGGCGGAGTCGTGGTCCGTCGAAGACCTCGAACCCATTCTTCTTCACGAACTCGCCCACGTCCGGCGCAACGATCTTTTCGTCAACCTGATCCAAATCGCTCTTCAAACGGTCTACTTCTTTCATCCCGTTGTGTGGTACGTGAATGCCCGGATCCGGCATGAACGTGAAATGGTGTGCGACGACCTCGCCGTCCTGCATTCCGGAGGCAGGCAAAAGCGTTATGGCCGAAGCATGCTCAGGGTGATCGAAGAGACGAACACGACAGCGCCGGCGCTATGGGCTTCAGGCGCCGGCATAACGGAGCGACGCAGTTCGCTCTCCGGGAGGATCCTTCGAATGACCGCGAATACGTATCGTATCTATAGGCCCCTCAACCGGCTATCCCTGGCCGGGCTGCTGCTCCTAGCGGTGCTCGGCACGGCCATTGCCGCCGAAAAGGCCGCGCAATCCGCCGCGCCCATCGACAAAGCCAAAGCCGAGATGATGGGCCGCGTGGAAGATTTCTTCTTGAACAATTTCCGGGACGTGACCAGCCGGAAATCGCTCGAATGGGGCGACGTGGCCACCGATGCAAAAGGCAACTCTTCGATTCGGTACAAGTACCAGGCGAGCATCTGGGACAAGCAGACGATGCTCATGAATCAGGTGTTCACGTTCGACGCGGCGGGCAAGTATATCGAGTTCAAAAACGAGGAAGGATTTCCGCAAGAGGTCGTAAAGAAGCCCGCGGATACGGCCACGAAAGAAGGCATGCAAGCGCTCGTGGAGGACTTCTTCGGCAAGAACTACCGCGACATTACCGCGCGCAAGACCATCGAATGGGGCGAGCCCGCGAAACTCGACAACGGCAACGCGACCATCCGCTACAAGTACGAAGCCACCATCTGGGACAAAGACAAGATCGTCCAGAACAAGGTCTTCACCTTCAATCCCAAAGGCGAGTTCGTCTCCGTGGAAGACGCGGAACCCGCGGCGAAACCGCAGTAGAGTTCAGTGCGAAGGTGCGAACGCTTCTTATGTACCGCTGCCTTCCAGGCGGCATTGGGTGGCACGAGAATGGTGGTGTGCTGAAGCCCAAGAGCCGGCAAGATGCCGGCGGTACAAATGCACGTTTAACGTTCAACGTGTCACGTTCGCTCCTTCTCACTTCTTGATCGGCTCCAGGACAATATTCCGAAACTCGACAGGCGTCCCTTCGCTCTGTAGCCCGATGTAGCCCTTGCTGACACTCAGTTCCGTGGCTACGTTCTGCAGCAGCCCGTTGATGTAGAGTTTGACCGAATTGCCGTCGCAGACGGCCTCGTATTTGTTCCATTCGCCCAAGGGCTTTTCGTTGTGGGGCTTCATCTTGGGCGTGCGCCGGTCGTCGTCGCTCTGTTGGGCGCGTTCCTTGAACTTGACGCCGCCGATGGTCCAGAAGTCGGCGGCGTTCTCGCTCGCCAACTGGCCTTCGAGACTCTTCGGCCACACTTCGTCCTTTTCCTGGATGTGCATGAGGAGACCACTGTTGCCGCCGTCCTTAGGCCATCGCCACTCAAAGGTCAGCTTGTAGTTCTCGTACGTCTCCGTCGTGCGCATGTACCCCGCCGGACTTCCGGTACAGTGGACGACCCCATCGCGGACTTCCCACACGGTCTTCGTGTCGACCTTCTCGTCGGGGATGAAGAGCTTCCATCCCGTGAAGTCTTTTCCGTTGAAGAGTTGTATGGAGCCCGCCGCTGGTTTGGCGTCATCGGCCAAGACGCACGGCACGGCGGCAATCAACGCGAGCATGGCAAGTACAGTTAACCTAGGCATGAGCAGCATCCTCCCTCGTGTGGAATTGACTCTTCACCGGAGCGGTGTCATTGCAGCGAACCTATGGTACCGAACGCGGATGCACGTTGCTACCGTAAGAAATCCCCGGCTCAAACGACTATTGTTATGCGTGGGCAGTAAGAGAGGGGCGAAGGACGTGGAATCGGACGGAGTACTGGCGCGAAGGTGGCAGCTTGGCAGTCGTGACGCGGCCGCGACGATTGCCGAGCGGTACGCCGACGCGCTGGGGGCGGTGGCGTTCGGCGTCGTGGGCGATGTGGCCTTGGCAAAGGAAGTTGTCCAGGAGGCGTTCGTTCGCGCGACCCGGCAGATTCGCACCTTGAACGAGCCGGATAAGCTTGGAGCGTGGCTCGTCGCCATCGCCCGGCATGCCGCCCTCGACACCTTGCGCAGACGTACGCTGCGCCGGGAAACCCCGCTCGACGGCATCGACCCGCCCGGAAACGGCAATCCCGCCCTCGACGCCGAACGCGGCGAACTCGCCGACCGCCTACAAACCGTAGTCGCCGCATTGCCCGAAGACCAGCGCGATATCTTCGCCATGAAGTACGTGGCGGGCATGCCCTACGCCGCCATTGCCCACGCCCTTGGAATCTCTGCCGACGCTGTCGGTCAGAAACTGTGGCGTATACGACAAAAGCTCCAACGCGAGCTTCAGGAATTCAAGCCATGAACGAACATGAATACGAACTGCTATCTCGCCATCTCGACGGCGAATTGCGCGGACCCGACCGCGATGCGGCGATGGCCTTGCTCGACGAATCCCCCGAGGCGCGCGAGATGCTCGTCTCCTTGCAAGAGATGAGCGCGCTTGCCCAGGAAGCATTTCCGCGAACCCGGTTCCACTACACGCCCGCCGCCCCAGCACGACGCCCGGCGGTTAGGCGCATGGCCGCGCTTGCCGCGGCAATCCTGGTGATTGTCGCAGGCGGGTTGGTCTACGCGGCGCTGGAACAGGGGTGGTTCGGCTGGGGGACGGACTCCGGTTCGCAGACTCCCTCGGCCCAAGAGACTGTCGCGACAGGCAACGACGGAACCAATAGCGCAACGTCGCCCCCGGATGGCACACAGCAAGTCGCCGAGAGTGCCCCGTCAGCATCCGGGGCATCGTCCGCGGACGAGACAAAACTCACGGGACACATCCAAACGCTGGATGGCGAGAATGTCCAGGGTGCGACAGTGTACGCACTGTGTGGCACATGGACTCTCGAGCAGAAAAGGAAGGTCTACGCCACCACCCACTCGGCGGCAGACGGCCGTTTCGATGTCGATTTCCCTCCCCTCTGTTACGGCATTCTCGTGCAGAAGCCGGGATTCGATCCCGAGTGGGTATCTTGGCGCAGGATCACAGGCGCCTCCATCTCAATCGAGGTCTTCCTGCGTAGCACGAACCGCTGTACCGGACGTGTCGTCTCAGAGAAGGGCGTTCCGGTTATCGGAGCAACCATTCAAAGCGCGGACAGCCTTGGGTTTGACGATCTTGTAGCGCACGAAACCTCCGATGAATCGGGGAAATTCACGACGACGCTCGTGCATTGGGATTACGCGTGGGCATCGCATCCGGAATATGCATGGACCAGAACACAACTCTTCAGGGACGAGACTGCGACTACCACCATGCGACTTGGCGGCCAACTGCGGGTGCGAGTCACGAAGCAAGGCGCGCCCGTGGCCAACGCGTTGGCGATGGTCTCGGGAACGGCCGAGCAGTTGCCGAAGACGTTGATGCAGCGCACTGGCGCCGATGGGACGGCCTTGTTCACATCCCTTCCGCCGGAGTTGGACTACGCGGTTATGGCGGCTACCGAGGACGGTGATTTCATCGATACTCCAACGGGAAGCACCTACATCCGCGCAAAACAGGTGACGGAATGCGTGCTGGCCTTGCCCGACGCCCCTCCAATGACCTTGTCGGGAACAGTGTGCGATCCGGACGGGAAACCCTTTCCCCACGCCATGGTCAACGCGCATCGCCCACAGGAGCCAGGCTTGAATCGCGAGGTCCCCACTCGGCCCGATGGGACGTATACCCTCTCGCTGGAAACAGGCGTGATGACAGTAGCTGCGTACACGCTGCCGGGATACGGTTTCACCGGAGACGTATACTCGCTAAGGGTGACTGCTGGAAGGGCAAGGCAGACACATAATTTCACCCTCCAACCTGCAAAAGCGTGTCGTATCGTCATGCGCGACGCATCGGGCAATCCCGTGACAACGGCGTACCTCTATGGCCACTGCGAATCACGACCCACGCTGGTCTTGCACACGCCGGACGGAATCTTCGAGACAACCCCTCCCGATTCGGAATTCCGCTTGGTGGACCCCGCGACGAACATGTTCGCTTCCGTCAGGCCCATGGGAGGGTCATCGGAGGAGAGCATAGAGGTGGTGTTCAACAAGCTGGCGGAAGCCATTACTGGAAGGGTTGTCGACACATCAGGCCAGCCGCTCCAAAGCGCGAACATATTCGCGTCCTTGCGTGCCGTTACCGGCTCAACTGGAACGTTCACGATCTACCCTCTGGACCCCGACGCGGCGCAGGACATTGACGTTGAGGCAATGGGATTCCAAGCAGTTGGTTCCTTTCCCGAAGGGGTCAAACCCGGTTCGCCGCCGGTGGAAATCGTGATGGCTCCTCAAACGGCGGTCTTGTCGGGACACGTAATCTACAGTGACGGAACACCCGCCAAGGATGCCCAAGTCACCGCTAAGAAAGGCCCCAATGCGGTCGCACAGCCCACGACAGACGCCGTCGGCGCTTTCATCGCCAAAGTTGCGGCAGGCGCCTACCGTCTTGAGGCGCGCGGAATAGGCATCCACGGCGAGGTAAGTGTTGAGTTGGCAGGAGTCGCTGCCCCCGACGACGAAGTCCAACTTGTCTTTCCCGAACCGGCGCCCGAGGGTTATGCAGAGAAAGAGGAACCAGAGGGACCCGAATACCAGGAGGCGTCGGACGCGCTGAAGCAAATGGGGATCGTCTTCAAGATGTTTTCCGGAGAGGCCGAGGGAGAGAAGTATCCGGAACTCGACAAGCGATTTGGGGTGTTGCTGCCGGACTTGGCGAAGCTCTACCCCGAATACATTACGGACTCCGCCTACTTGAATCGGCTATCAGGAAAGCAACAGGCGCGGTTTGCCTATCTCGGGTATGCCGTGAATACCGAGTCCATGGCCAACGCCTTCCTCGACGCCTATGAACAATATGGTCCCGAGGGCTTGGCGGGCGAAGATGTCCAAGGCGATGAAGACGCCGGTATCACCGTCTACCGCCTGCGCGTGGGTGTAGAGCGCTTCTACATCAAGGATATCAACGATCCGAATCCGGGCGGCAAGGCTCAAGCGCAAATTCCTGTCCTGTGGGAACTTCCGGGGTCTCACGAGGAACAGGGCGGCTACGTCCTCTATCTCGACGGCCACGTCGAATGGTTGCCGTATCCGGGGCCGTTCCCGATGACGGAGACCCTTGTTTCCCGAATCCAGGGCATCACGGCGCAGGCGCAGAAGTAATACGCGACCGGCATTCCTCTCCCGTGGTGGCGGCAAGTTTTGCCGCCACCACGGCGTTTCAGTTTTCATTGAATCCGGCTAAGTCATTTCGTGATTTCACCTTGTGATTTGCGGGGCTGGACGGCATAGGGGTTGCTCTAT
>JBAZRU010000083.1:0-4294 GCA_041662805.1 Candidatus Hydrogenedentales bacterium
GGTTCCCTTTCCGACCTCCTTTGTCGTGAAGAAGGGCTCGAAGAGACGCTGCATGGTTTCCTTGTCCATGCCGCAACCATCGTCGCTCACCGCCAACAAGACGTACTTGCCGGGAGTGAAGCCGACGTGATTCTCGCAATAGTCGCCGTCGAATTCCGCCATCCCTGTTTCGATGGTTACCTTGCCGATATCCTTGATCGCGTCGCGAGCATTGACGACAAGGTTGGCCAGGATTTGATTGAGCTGGGCGGGGTCCATCTTCACGGACAACGCGCATCTTCCCGGTTTCCAAAGCAGGTCGATGTCCTCGCCGATAAGCCTTCCGAGCATCTTGAGCATGTTCGCGATCGCATCGTTGAGGTCGAGCACCTGCGGGGCAATAGTCTGCTTGCGCGCAAAGGCCAGCAATTGGCGGGTGAGGTCCGCCGAACGCCGGCCTGCTTTCATGATTTCCTGGATGTCGTCGCAAACGGGGTTGGACGCGTCGAGTGCGGCAAGGGCTAATTCGGAATGCCCGAGGATGACGCTCAACATGTTGTTGAAATCATGAGCCACTCCGCCCGCCAATTGACCGACCGCTTCCATCTTCTGGGCCTGGCGCAACTGCGATTCCAGGTTCGCCTTCTCCGCCTCGCTGCGCTTGCGTTCCGATATGTCGATTCCCATGCCCATGAGATAGAGCTGTCCCTGGGACTCGAATCGAACGCCCGTCATAAAGAAAGGAACCATATTTCCGTCTTTGTCCAGAAGAGACGCCTCAATTGAATTCTGGCCTTCCTTCATCACCTCATCGACGGCCTGCCGAACCGCCTCATGCGCTTGCGCAGGATGCCATTCCAGGATGTGGCGGTTCTCGATCTCTTCGGAGCCATACCCCAAATAGGACTCGTGATTCTTGTTCCACGCAATCAGACGGAGATCGGGGTACGTATAGAGGTAGAAAATACCAGGCAGGCTGTCCAGCAACGCTTGCGAAAATAGCTGCTCCCCCTGCAGGGCCAATTCAGCTTCCTTCCGCTCGGTTATGTCCGTGTGCGTTCCGAGCATGCGCAGCGGACGCCCCTCGTTGTCCCGCTCGACAATCTTCCCGACGGAAAGCGCCCACTTCCATTCACCCGATCTTGTCTTCTGCCTGAACTCGGCGCGATACTCGGGGCGGTTGCCCGCGGCGTACTCGCGATACGCGGTGTAAACTCCATCAAGGTCATCCGGGTGAACACGTCTATTCCATTTCAGATTGGCTTCCTCAAACTCTGCCAAGCTGTATCCCAAATTGTGCGCATATTCGCTATTGACGATTGCTCTGCCGGTTTGAACGTTGAGGTCAAACATCCCCTGTTCGGCCGCGGACATGGCAAGCCGTAACCGTTCCTCACTCTGACGAAGATGCTCCTCCGCGGCACGCTCCTTGGTTTGGTCGCGAAAGATCAGAACCACTCCCGTAATGACGCCGCTCTCGTCCCGGATGGGCGCGCCACTGTCGGAAATCGGACGCTCCGTTCCGTCGCGGGCGATCAACAGGGTATGGTTGGCCAGCCCAACCACTTTGCCCTCGCGGAGAGCGCGTTGCGCCGGGTTCTCGGGAACCGCTCGAGTCTCTTCGCTTACGATGCGAAAGACTTCTTCCAGCGGCATGCCCTTGGCATCCGCTTCCTTCCACCCCGTGAGTTGTTCCGCCACGGGATTCATCTGGGCGACCTTGCCGTCCTTGTCCGTCGTGATTACGGCATCCCCAATGCTATAGAGGATGGTGCGGAACTTCTCTTCGACTTCGCGTTGCTCGCGCTCGATACGGTACAACCCCCGATAGAGTCCTGCCTGCCTCCGCCGGTACAGACTGGCGATAATCGCCGCAACAAGTAGCATCAAAAGCGTCACGTAGACGGCAATCGTCTGGGCTCTGCCGCGCGCGTCGCTCAGGATTTCGCTCATGTCCATCTTGGAGACGACAAACCACGGCGAATCCGGAACCGGACGTAAGTCGGCCAAAACCTTCTTGCCACGGTAGTCCGTGCCTTCAAATGCACCGACCCTACCTTTGATTGCCTGCGCCGCTGGCAACTCCGTGTTGGACATGGGCTTCCGCAAAGTGAGTGCCGTATTGGCCCGGTGCCGCAACTCGTTAAGAAACACCGCCTCCTCCCCTTCGCGCTTCACGAGGAGGGTTTCCGAGCTGCTGCTGGGCGTGGGCCATGTCTGGATGAGCGGATAGAGGTAGTCGTCCGCTTTGCAGCGGAGGACCACGAAAGTTAGCAATTGTCCATCCGTGCCGAACGCCGGCGCGACGACATCGAGATACACAATGCCGCCGGTGCCTCGGTAGAAGTCAGAAATTAAGGCTTTACCCTTTGCGAGAGACTCTTGGCAAGCCTGCATCATCACCGGCTCCGCGGGCTCGGACTTGTCCAACGCTGATAGCAGCACACGGCCGTCCGGCGAAAGCAACAGCGCGTCTGCGTATCCGTATGCGTCTTGTTCGAGCACAAGCCGGGATTTCCATTCCTCCCGCACGCCAGGTGCATCGGGCTCCCGAATCCAATCTTCCAAGGCCCTCCGAAAGAACGGACTCTCCGCCGTATCTCGGGCGTCTCCCAATCGCTCCTTCCGCCATTGGACGATTTGCTTGACCTTCAGTTCGCCAATGGCCGAGAGGGCACCGCTCTTCTCCGCGCGTATCTCGTCCACTTCCTGAAGGTAGTAGAAATACCCGCCTGCGGAGAGCATCAAAGCAGTAAGGAGATAAAGCAGAATCCATATTCGCAGGGATGGTCCGGCGTGGAGCACATTTTTGGGCATCAGTCGTGGCCTCTCCCCAGAATCCAAGTCGCAACGGCTTGTCTTATTCGCACCGAGCGCCCCCCCCCGATAGAGTTCCATGCCATGGCACGTAATCTCCCCTTAGCTACTATATCGCAGAATCCCTGCTTTGCGATACGGACATCTCGTCGCAAGCATTTCGGGAAATGCAGGCAATGCCCTTTTGCACCCGCGCCTTTCGAGCGCGCGATTGCCCGAGGCCACTCCCGTCGGCTACCATGCCGCGTCTATCGGGAGATTGAATCATGCAAGCAGTAATCATGGCCGCGGGCAAATCCACCCGCACCTATCCCCTTACCCTGACGCGCCCAAAGGCATTGTTGAAGGTGGCGAACCGGACCATTCTGGAGCACCAGCTTCGTGCGCTTCATGGCGTGGCGGACGAGGTCGTATTAATCGTCTCGTACCTGAAGGAGATGATTGCCGAGCGGTTTGGCAATGCCTTCGAGGGAATGCCGATTCGTTATATCGAGCAAACCGAACAACTCGGCACAGGCCACGCCATCCTGCAATGCGCGGAAGCCATTCAGGGTCCGTTCATGGCCATGAACGGGGACGACCTCTACGACCCAAGCGACCTGGCCCGCCTCGCGCGAACAGAGCAGGGCGCGCTGGCAATGCATGTGCCTGACCCGCGGCTCTACGGAATCTACGAAGTCGATGCTGAAGGGTGCGCCGTACGTATCGTCGAGAAACCCACGGATGTCTTCTCTACGCTTGCGAATGTGGGCGCGTACAAGTTCGGACTCGACGTATTCGATGTCTTGAAGTCGACGCCGAAGTCCGAGCGCGGCGAAATCGAAATCACGTCCGCCGTGCAGACCTTGGCGGCTCACGGACGCTTTATGGTTGTCGACATGGAAGGTTACTGGCTTCCCATCGGGTATCCCTGGCATCTGCTCGATGCGAATGCCTATTTCCTGGAGCACCTGATGACGCCGGGAATCGAAGGCGAAGTCAGTCCGGCTGCCCACCTGAGCGGCCCGGTCTATGTCGGCCCGGGGTCGGTAATTCGTAGCGGCGTGGTCATTGACGGCCCGGTATACATCGGCGCGAACGCGTCCATTGGCCCCAACTGCTGGATACGCCCCGGCAGCACCATTGGCGACCACTGCCGAGTCGGTCAGTCCGTCGAGATAAAGAACACCATACTCATGGACTACGCGGCGGCGCCTCACCTGAATTATGTGGGCGACAGCGTCGTCGGGGAGCACACCAATCTGGGCGCGGGCACCATCACGGCGAACGTGCGTCACGACGGCGGCACCGTTCCGACCATCGTGAAAGGAGAGTCAGTCGACACCGGGCGTAAGAAGCTGGGATGCATCTTCGCGGACCACGTCCACACGGGGATCAATACCTCGATTTACCCCGGCCGCATGTTTTGGCCGAACACGTTCTCATTCCCCGGCGAGGCTGTCCGCAAACACGTCACGGAGACCAAGCGTTTGCCGCAGCGGTGACGCGGTCTGCGTTC
>JBAZRU010000083.1:4304-15153 GCA_041662805.1 Candidatus Hydrogenedentales bacterium
CGCAGCGTTCTTCGCTCCTTGTGCTGAGGTTCTTCTTGTTTTGGTTGCGGCTCCGCCGCGCTGTGTAGGTCCGTGCTCGTCCGTGTTCCCGCACGTGGGGCAGCCGCCCTCGGCTGCCGGCCGCCTCCTTGACAGGTCTGCATACGCACCCTATTATTGCGCAACTATGTTGACACTCTCGTCTGTAAAAGGACATCTATTGAAGGAGGAGAACGATGATTAAGCCCGCAGGATACGCGTCGATAGTGACGGCGCTCGCGGTGATCTTTGTGATGGGCGGCTTGGCGACGGCCACTGCCGATGACGGCGCGTCGTCCGGGCTGTTCGGTGGGTTCAGCGAAGGCCGGTGGCGCGTGGAAGTGTCGGGCGCGGCCGGATTCGATTCGGGCAAACGCGACCGCGAGGGCGATTCGGTTATCACCGGGAACGTCGAATACGAATGGCCCGTCTATGCGCGATGCACGCTTGGTTTGCGCGCCTATCCGTTGTTCATCTACAACCAGGATGATGGCGACCCAACGGTGTGGGGCGGCGGCGTAGGCGTCGTGGGCCGCATCTATCAGAGGAAAGAAGAGCGCACGGGATTCTTCGTGGAAGGCGGCGTGGCGGTGTTGGCGCACGACAACAAGATCGAAGACAACTCGTCGAACGTGAATTTCCTCCCCCAGGCGGGCGTGGGGTATCAATGGAAATCGGGTTGGCACACCACCCTCCAGATTCAGCACATCTCCAACAGCTCGTTGGGAGAGTACAATGCCGGAGCCAACAGCATCGGGGTTGCCGTAGGATTCACGTTCTAGTTCTTAACGCAACTCCTCGCACAGACTGAACAATGAAGAGGCCCGTCGAAACCGGCGGGCCTTTATCGTTATAGTCACCGTCGCGGAACTCGTCGTAGCGACGGAGCCTTCATTTCAATCCACGCGAGGGGGAAGACAATGCTCGGAATCGGCGGCTGGGATTGGTTCGCCCTTGGTCTCTATTTGATAGGGATTACGGCGATAGGCGTGTGGACCGTCCGCGGGATCCACGACACAGCCGATTTCTTCATGGGCGGACGACGATTCAACAAGGTCTTCATGCTGTTCTTCGCGTTCGGCGCCGGCACGAGCGGCAACGATGCCGTCGCGGTATCCTCCAAGACCTACACCAACGGCGTTTCAGGCATCTGGTATCAGTTCCTGTGGCTTTTCGCAACGCCCTTCTATTGGATTATCGCCCCCGTCTTTCGGCGCATGCGCGCTATCACGACAGGAGACTTCTTCGAGCAGCGCTATGACGGAAACACGGCGGCGTTGTACGCGATCATCGGCGTCATGCAACTCACCGTGAATATGGGCGTGCTCTTAAAAGGATGCGGCGCGACGATCGAGGCCGTGTCGGGTGGAGCCATCCGTAGCGACCTGGCCATCGCGGTCATGACCGTGCTGTTCGTAATCTACGGCATCGCGGGTGGACTGGCGGCGGCCATCGTGACGGATTTCGTGCAGGGTATTCTCCCTGTCGTCATGTCGTTCATTCTACTGCCCTCTGCTTGGATGATGGTGGGCGGTATGACAGGGTTGCGCCAGAATATCGCCGATCCCAGCATGTTCAGCTTGGTTGCGCCCGGCGAAATCAACGGATTCCACGTGCTCATGTTTGCCGCGAATGCGTTGATCGGTGTGGTCACGCAGCCCCACGTCATGGGGAATTGCGCAAGCGGCCGCACCGAGATGGACGGGCGCGTGGGCATGACCGGCGGCAATCTCTTGAAGCGCATCTGTACCGTCGCGTGGATGCTTACGGGGCTGTGCGCGGTCGTCTACTACGCGGGACGCTCCGACATAAAGCCAGACTTGGTATTTGGAACCATGGCGCGCGACCTGCTTCCTCCGATTATGCCGGGGTTAGTCGGTCTCTTCCTCGCGTCGCTGCTTGCTTCGATTATGTCTTCCTGCGACGCCTTCATGGTTTCGTCATCGGGCCTGTTCACGCAGAATTTCTATCGCCGCTTCGTGCGAAGCAAGACGGAGCAGCACTACGTTACGGTGGGCCGGATCGCCGCGTTTACAATCGTTTGCGGCGGCATCGGGTTCGCGCTGAGCTTCAACACCGTTCCCGAAGCCCTCGAATGGTTCTTCCGGATGCAGGCCATGATGGGTGCGGCCTTTTGGCTGGGGCTGTTCTGGCGGCGCACCACCGTGGCCGGCGCATGGGCAGGGACGATCGTCGCGTTGGTAATCGCGCTCGTCACGTCGCGCGACTTCTTCCACGTATGGTCCGTGCAGAATCTGCCGGAGTTCATGCTCTGGGACGGCAAGTTCCGATTGTCGTGGCAGATGCTTCTGTATCTCACGGGAGGTTTCGGAACGTGCATTCTCGTGAGCCTCGTGACGCCGCGAGTGCCGAAGGCCAAACTGGACCGCCTATACGAGTGCCTGCGTACCCCGATTCAACCCAACGAGCCTCACCTGAAGCCGTTCACACTCCCGCCAGGTGTCACCCCGCCCCCCGCGCGCAAACTCTTCAACCACCCGGACCTGGAAATTCCTATGCCGACCCTGGTAGGCATGGCGGGGTTTATTGTCGTTTGGGGATGCGTTGCCCTCTTGATCGCATCGGTCTTCTGGATTGTCGGGCTCGGCGCATAGCGTCGTCTACTAATCCTTCGCGGCGTGGGCAATGAGGCCCATCATAGTGTTGAGCGGGTTGGAGTCTTTGGGCATGTCGCCAAGCGTGGTGTCATTCCAGGAGACAATCAGGTCGAGGCTGGGAAACACGGCCATTCCGCGCATGCCGTTGGCGTGTCCGAGCGCGGCGAACACATCCGTGGGGGCATCCGGCCAATTGCGATTGCCATCGCGATCGACGCCGTTCATCCACCACATATACGAATAGCTGCCGTTATGGTCCGTCTGATTGTCGGGGATCTTCTGCGAGCCAATGCTCCGGGCATCGGGGCACATTTCCGCCACTGTGCCGCGCGTGCGGGGCAGGTCCGCGGGCAGGGGGCTCGTGACGGCCATGCGGGCGTGCTTGCGGCTTAGAAGACGCGTGCCGTTCCAATTCCCTTCGTGCAGATAGAGCAATCCGAACCGGGCAAAGTCGCGCGGTGAGATGCCGAGGCGGCCTGCGCGATCCTCGCCGAACACGAGAAACGTAGGATTGTCTTCGCATTGAAGCGCGTCGGTGAGTCCTGTGTGCAATACTTGTTCGTCCACGGTTTCGGAAGTCGCACCGTAGACTTTGCGGAAAAGGGCGTCGAAGAATAGGGCGGTCTGCCAGTCGTTGTAGTCGAAGGCTTTGCCGGGATTCTCCGAGACGCCGTAGCAGGAAGTCTGCGTGGCAAGATGGCGAAAGGTGATCCCTCGATCCTTGTGCTCAAGGTCCGGATTGATGTCGCGTAGCGCGGGCACGAATTCGGCAACGCGCGTGTCGAGGTCCTTTAGCTTGCCCGTTTCGACAGCGCGAAACAGGAAGTGGGCAAACCAAGGCTTCACGGCGGATGCGACGTCTCCGGCCTTGGCGGCGTCGCCCCATTCGTAGACGAGGAAGCCATGGCGCACCACGCAGCCGCGCCCTTGGCAGAAATCACGGATGGCGTCGAGGGCCGCCGGATCGAGCGAGACCTCCCGCGGAGAGCGTTTCGCCCACGTCTTTCCGGGAAAGACCGAATCGGATGCAGAGGCCAAGAGACTTGCAATAGCCATGATCGGCACAAGGCCGGCGAGCAGAATTCTCGGTTTCATCGGAGGGTCTCCTTAACAAGCGCCTTGACCATCTCGGACCGGCCTCCTACAATCGTCGAAGAGCGAGTCGGGACGCAACTCCTGCGCGCCACCGAAAGCGCAGACAAGGTGAGTATGGATAACAGCGCAGAAGATATCTTTCGCAAATTGGAAAGTGCCGTCAAGGATTGGAGCTCGGAAGTAAGCAGCGCGTACACGGGCCTTACGGAGCGTCTCTCCGTCGCGACGAAGCGCGCAGCGACTCCGGAAGCCGGGGCTGCCTTCGAGGTCTTGTCCGCCTCGTTGGACGCCGCCATGGAGCGGTTCACCGCCGTGGAGGCCATGCTGCGCCAGACCAATCAGGCGGCCCGCCATTCCGTGACGCGAGTAAACGAACTCGAACTCGCGGTGGAAGGCGTACGCCGCGAGGGAGGCGGCGTGCCTAGTTCCGTCCAATCCGACCTCGAAGCCGCCATGCAAAGCCTCTCCGAACGCCTGGAATCGATTGCGGAGTCGCTGAGCCAGCCGAAGCCGGATTTGAGTCCGCGCCTCGATACGTTGGAAGAGCGGCTCGATCTGATCGCCGCGGCGGTGGCGGAACCCCCAGCCGACTTGACGCCCAAGTTGCAGGAATTGGAGTCGCGCTTGGAAGCTATTGCTGCATCGGTGCCAAATCCGATGCCCGACCTTTCGCCGAAGTTACAGTCGCTGGAATCCCAGGTCGAATCCCTGGCCTCGGCCGTGGCAAAACCAGTGCCTGATCCGATGCCAAAGATACAGGCGCTCGAGTCGCAGCTTGAGGCCGTGGCCACGGTTGTGGCAAAGCCGGGGCCGGATCTCACGCCTAAGTTCAAGGCACTAGAGTCGCGGATTGATGCCGTGGCGGCCACCGTGTCAAAACCGTTGCCGGATCCCGCGCCGCGGTTCCAGGCACTGGAAACGCGCCTGGAGTCGTTGGCCGCCGCCGTGTCAAAACCATTGCCGGACCACACACCAAGGTTGCAGGCACTCGAGACGCGCCTCGAGTCTTTAGCCTCCGCCGTCGCAAAACCAGTACCGGACCACACGCCGAAGTTGCAGGCACTCGAGACGCGTCTTGAGTCGGTTGCTGCGGCTGTGGCAAAGCCCGCGCCGGACTTCGCGCCCAAGTTCAGCGCAATCGAGTCTCGGATCGAGGCCGTGGCCGCCGCGATAGCAGAGCCCCAGCCCGATCCTTCGCCAAAGATTCAGGGCTTGGAGTCTCGCATCGAATCAATGGCCGCGACACTCGCGCAACCCGTGCCGGATCTCATGCCCAAGTTGCAGAACCTGGAGAGCCGTGTTGAGTCCATTGCCGAGGCTCTTTCACAACCGGAGCCCGATTTGACGCCTAGGTTTCAGGCATTGGAGTCCCGACTCGAAGCCCTTGCCGCGGTCGTCGCGCAACCGGTGCCTGACCCAACGCCTAAACTCCAAGCGTTGGAGTCTCGACTCGAAGCCCTCGCTGCGGCCGTCGCGCAACCGGCGTCGGACCCAGCGCCTAGATTTCAGGTACTAGAGTCTCGACTCGAAGCCCTTGCCGCGGTCGTCGCGCACCCCGCGCCCGATCCTGCGCCCGCATTGCAGGCGCTTGAATCGCGCATCGAGGCCGTCGCCGCATCCATCACGCCGCCGCCCCCCGATGCGACACCTTGGTTGCAGACCTTGGAGACAAGACTGGAGTCCCTGGCATCGACACTCGGACAGCCGCAACAGGATGTCACGCCGCAACTTCGCGCCCTGGAAGCGCGATTGGAGTCTGTGGCCGCGGAAGTGGCGAAGCCCCAACCGGACATGGAACCGCGGATTCGCGAATTGGAGTCGCGCATTGACGCGAGCATGGCCGAGTTGCGTGCTCTGCCCGAACGGACAGACCCTGAAATGGCGGGTCCGCAGAAAGATATCGAGCCGCAATTGAGCGCGCTTCGAGAGGAACTGGAAGAGTCCATGCACCAATTCCAAACCCGGATCGATGAGTCACTGCTGGGGTTCCGGGGCAACATAGAGCGGCTGGCCAGCGTGGTCGAAGAAGTCGCCTTGGATTCGGGCGTAGGTAGCCCCAAGGAAAAGGATGCCGCGCTTCAGCAGGATATCGAAAACCTGCGCTCCGAAGTCAGCGGTGTCCGGCATGTGCTGACGCGGCTCGATGACGTGGCCCAACGAACGGAAGAAGTCCAGCGTCAGACGGAATCCGAACGTCAGCGCGCAGAGCAGATTGCGCACGATGTGCAATACGTCCGCGATTCGTTGCGAACCGTTCCGAAAGTGCATCAGTTGGAGAAGATCGAGCAAGACGTGGCGCGGTTGCGCGCCGAGTTGCTCAAGATGCAAGCATTGGCCAACCGCGTGGATGCCGCACCCGCGCTTTTCGAACCGGCTCCCGGCGGTGTTGTCCAAGAAGAGGACATGCCCGTACGAAAGTCACCCATCGGCGTCGCCTACGATTCGCTCAACCTCTCGGGGTTTGACTCGGATGGCCGCCGCAGGCGCTTGGGCGAAATCCTCGTCGAATCGGGTGCGTTGAACGGCGAACAACTCGTAACCGCATTGCGCATGCAGCAGGAACAGCCGCAACGCCGGTTGGGCTCAATCCTGGTGGAACTGGGCTTCACCGAGGACGACGTGGTCGCGCAGGTCCTGGCATGCCAACTCAAGCTACCCTATTTGCGCGTCGAAACGGACATGATGGAAGATTCCGCGGTGCGTCTGGTGAGCGGGCGTCTCGCCCGGCACCACGCCTGCATCCCTGTTCGCATTTCCGACGAGATGCTGGTCTTGGCGATGGCGAACCCCCTCGACCTCATTGCGATAGAGGATGTGGAACTCGCGTCGGGTCTGCGCGTCGATCCCGTGGTGGCCAGCCACCCGGATATCGCCAACGCCATCGAGTGGTTTTACGGGCACGAGTAAAAGCGTCGAAGGCGACGCGCACGACTGCTTGAAGGGACTCGGCGGGGTATCCCTACGCAAATGCCACGCATGCAACTGCGGCCAGGCCAACTACGAGTAAGCGCAAGATGGTTCGCATGTTACTCCCCTCTTCGTCGCCTCGAACGACTAGCGAATCGTCCGCTGCAAAGCGACGACTACGCCCTGAATCTGCACCGACTGCGCAGGATACAACATGGGGGACATGGACGCGTTCGCCGGGCGAAGCTCAATGACCGCCCCGTGCGGATAGTAGTGTTTGACCGTTGCCTCGTCGTTCACGAGCGCAACGACGATATCCCCGGTCTGCGGACGCGCCGTGGGGTCGATGATGATCGTGTCGCCGTCGAGGATGCCGTCCTCGATCATGCTTTCCCCCTGCACGCGCAAACAAAACCCGCCGGGACGCGCCAACGACGACGCCACGGGGATACCCCCTTCGAGATTTTCCTCGGCCAGGATCGGAAGACCGGCGGCAATCCGGCCCACCATCGGCAGGATCCCCACTTCGCTCACATACAGCCCCGCCGAAGCCTTTTCCGTTACATGAATGGAACGCGCCTTTGACGAGCGCTCGATATACCCCTTCCGCTCCAAGGCGACCAGGTGATCGTTGACGCCGTTAGTCGATGCAATGCCGAACGCATCGCCAATCTCCGCAATGGTGGGGGGCATCCCCCGTTCGCGGATGCAGTCGACGACGTATTGGAGGATTTCCGACTGGCGTCGCGTCAGACCTTTTGACATACTTGCCTCCCGAGATTAATCTGAATTCTTTTTCAGCAGTATTGAACCACACTTCATGGCGGCTGTCAAGAGGGAAGCGAAGAAAACGTGAAAAGGAATAGTACGGATCAGTCCGATCCAACGGATCCAGTCTGTCGGGCTTTGCTTAACCGACATGTGTAACTCCTTGTGTGTCAATGGTGCTCGTCTCGCGATCCGAAATGCAACACCGTTGATAAAAAAGGACTTACAACGAAAGTCCGACAGACTGGATCGGTCCTATTCTTAATTCGGCCCCCGCTGCTCCTTCGGCTCCCCTATGCGTATAATCGCGAATCGGGTGGGCGCACGACAGCGCCAGGAAAGGGCAACTCAATGAACACGCGATTTGTCGACTTCCGTTTGAGATTAGTGTGTGGCGTCCTGCTGCTGGGGACAATCACGGGAGTGTGCTTTGCCGAGGACCGCGATCCGACGCGCTGGGAGAAAGCGATTAAGTCCTTCGAAAAAGCCGACCAGCAGACGCTCCCGCCTCCAAACGCAATCCTTTTTATCGGCAGTTCCACAATCGTCGGGTGGGATCTGAAGAAGTGTTTTCCGAATCGTGCAACGATCAACCGCGGGTTTGGCGGGTCCGAGATCGCCGATGCGACGTACTATGCCGAGCGAGTTGTGTTTCCCTACAAGCCCAAAGCGATCGTGTTCTACTCGGGCGACAACGACATCGCCAACAAGAACACCGCCGAACAAGTGCTGGAGGATTTCAAGGAATTTGTGAGTACGGTGCGAAAGAAGCTTCCGGACACACCAATCATCGCGCTGTCCGTAAAGCCGAGCATCGCGCGACGGAAATTCCTCGACACCATGCGCGAGGCCAATCGTCTATTGGCCGAGTACTGCAAATCCGATCCGACACTGCGATTTGTGGACGTGTTTCCTGAGATGCTGGATGCCAACGGCGAACCACGCGCCGATTTGCTGCGCGAAGACAGACTGCACATGAACGACCAGGGCTATGCCTTATTTACCGCTCGGGTCGATGCCGTCCTCGCCGAAGTGCTCGGCGAATCGAAGAAGTAGGAATGTCGCGCCAGAATGTCCGAAGGTAGGGACGTTTCGCCGAAACGTCCAATCACAAATGGTCGCTTACTACGCGGGTTGAAGCTTTCGCCGAAGCCGCTTGAGCTGATTCGTGACGAGGTAATAGACCTTCGAATGGCTGGGGCGCGGTAAGACTTCCAGAATCAGAAACGACACGTCGTCGTGTTTGAAGTGGTGCGCGCCCGAGAATGCCTGTAAGCATTCACCGAGGCCTTGGGCCATGCCCGTCATATCGGTGCCGCCGCGCTCGTTTAAATACGAAAGCAAACCCTCCACCCCGAACTGGTTCCCGGCCGTATCCGGCGTTTCCGTTACGCCATCGGAGTAGAGAAACAGGCGGTCGCCGGGATTGAGCCGTTCGATAGCCACATCGAATCGCGCCTGTTCGACGACGCCCAGCGGCACGTTGCGGACGGCGTTGTCCTGCTTCGATTCGAGCGAAAGAACTTCCCATTCCGGTTTGCCTGCGCGTTTCACCAGAACCGGCGGGTGTCCCGCGTAACAGTAGCGCAACTTACCGCTCATGGCGTCGAAACTCAGGCAGGCGGCGGTGGCCAACGTGGTCTCGCCAAAACTGGACACCAGTGTGTTGAGCGTGGAAAAGACGCGGCTCGGATCGACGTGCAGCATGGTCTTGCGCATGGACTAATGAAGCCAGGTGCTGATCTGGGAAACGGCCTCTCCGTGGCCGGCGACATCCGCAAGGCATATGCGGGCGAGGACGCCGGCTGCGCACGCGGACGAGTAGTAGACGTCGCCGCCTTTGGGTCCGCCACAGGCCCGCGAATACAGCACACCCTTCATGCCTGGCACGAGCAGGTCGGTGGCAATGGTGCCATTGCCGCCCCAGACTTCGCTGCAGATGAGTTTATGTTCCGACAATTCAGGCATGGGCGTATCCGGTGTGTAGCGCGTGCGTTACGCGAGCATCTTGTCGACAACTTTGCCAGCGACATCGGTCAGGCGGAAGTCGCGGCCTTGGAAGCGATACGTGAGTTGTTCGTGATCGAAACCGAACAACTTCATGAGCGTCGCGTGAAAATCATTGATGTGAACCGGGTCTTCGAGAATGTTCCACCCGATCTCGTCGGTCTTGCCGATCACCTGCCCGCCTTTGATGCCACCGCCCGCCGCCCAAATGCTGTACGCGAAAGGATGGTGATCGCGGCCCGTGTTCGTCTCCTGGCCAAATCCGGGACGATTCTCCGCAAGCGGTGTGCGCCCGAATTCCGAACCCCACACCACCAGCGTCGTATCGAGCAGGCCGCGCTGCTTTAGATCCTTGATCAACGCCGCGACCGGCTGATCGGCCATCATGCAGTTGAACTTGAGTCCTTCGTTCAGCTTGCTGTGGTCGTCCCACGACGCGTGATACAAATTCACATACCGTACGCCGCGTTCCACGAGACGCCGCGCCAGCAAGCAGTTCCGCGAAAACGCCGCGAACTCGCCTTTGCCGCCGCCGTCGCGGTTGCGCATATCGCCTTCGTCGCGGTTCACGCCGTAGGCCTCAAGCGTCTCCGGGCTTTCGCTCGACAAGTCGATCAGCTCGGGCGCGGAGGATTGCATGCGGAAGGCCAGTTCATACGACGCGATGCGCGCGGCAACCTCGGGGTCGGCGATGATTTCGTGACGCTGCTGGTTCAACGCGCGAATGGAATCGAGGTCGCGCCGCTGCATTTGCGCATTGACGCCCGGCGGATTGTTCAGGTTCAGCACCGGCTCGCCCGTGTCGCGAAACAGCACGCCCTGATACGTGGACGGTAGAAATCCGCTCGACCAATTCGACGCGCCGCCGCTCGTGCCGCGCCCCGCCGTCAATACGACGTAGCCCGGCAAATCCTGCGATTCGCTGCCGAGCCCGTAGTTCAACCACGCGCCGATGCTCGGCCTGCCAAAGGTCATCACACCGGTATTCATCATCAATTGGCCGGGGTGATGGTTGAAGGCCTCCGTGTGCATCGAGCGAATCAGGCAAATGTCGTCCGCGCACGACCCGATGTGCGGGATGTAATCGGAGAGTTCCATGCCGCACTGTCCGTGCGGTGTGAACTCGCGCGGACTGCCCAGCAACACCGCCGATTCTTTCTGGATGAACGCAAACCGCACGTTCTGCGTCATGGAGTCAGGCAGCTTCTGGCCATTTAGCTCGCGCAGCTTTGGCTTGGGATCGAACAAATCGAGCTGGCTTGGCGCGCCTTCAAGGTAGATGAAGATGCAACTCTTGGCCTTCGGCGCGAAGTGCGGAGCCTTGGGAGCAAGCGGATTGGTGAACGCGGAGAGGTCTTTCGGCGCCGCCGACACAGTCCCGTCCTGCATCAACAACGAGAGCAGGGCCAAACCGCCAACGCCGTTCGCGCTTGTCG
>JBAZRU010000084.1:0-12737 GCA_041662805.1 Candidatus Hydrogenedentales bacterium
ACGACAGGCTGCTGCCGGATCATATGGCAGGCCGGGAGGGAAGCGATCAGAGGTAGCCCAACGCCGCGAGGGCGTCTCGCTCGGCTTCCGACGGTTTGTGCAGCGCGATGGCGTTTGCGGCTCGCCCCGTGACGATGCCGAAGTCCCAGGGGAAGCTGTCTTGCCATGCGCGCAACCGTTCTTCGAGCGCGGTCACGGTATCGGGATGGGCAGTAGCAAGATTGTGGAGCTCCTGCGGATCATGCTCAACGTCGAACAACAGAAGCTCTCTCGAGTCCAAATTGCGGATGAGCTTGTAGTCCCCAAGCTGCACCATCTGCAACGGAGTCCCTCGCGTCGCTTGAGCGAAGCACGGTTGAGCCAAGGCGTCGAAATCCTCTCCAAGCAGGACCTGCTTAAGACTCGTACCGCGTCCGCTCTCCGGCTGCTCCAAGCCCGCTAGATCCAGGAGCGTTGCGACGGTGTGGATCGACGACACGGGCTTGTCGATCATCGCGGGTACGATCCCCGGACCCGACATGATCAAAGGAACATGTAGCAGCTCGTCGAAAAGCGAGTGTCCGTGGCCTTGCCCTTCGTGATCCCAGAATTCTTCGCCGTGGTCTGCGGAGAAACAGACGAAGGTGCTATCGGTCAATCCGTGCGCGTCCAGCGCGTCGAGAATCTCCCCAACCCCCTCGTCCACGTAACGGATCTCGCCGAGGTAGAGTGCTCGCGCTTCGTCGCGCGTAAGGGTTGAACTGCCATCCATCACGTCTTGAGGCAAAGGCTCTCCGGGATCCGGCGTACCCGGACCGTAGAAGCGGACAGGGGGCGTGTACGGCGCATGAGGGTCGAAGAAGTGGACCCACAAGAAAAAGGGTTCGCTTCTTCTCCGTTCCAGGAAGCGCTTGGCAAAGCGGGCTGCGATGGCCGTTGTGTCTCCCGTGTGGCGCGGAAGCAAATCCGGTGCGAACAGCGAGATGCTGTCGCCAACAATCGGGACCTGTCCCAAGCACTCGTCATAGAAGCACCAGGGGGTGCTGAACATTAGGCTCTCGTGAAAGTCCTCCAACAGCCACCGCTGATCGGCCAGGATGCCATTGCCGCAAACTGCCGCGGTAACGTATCCATTTTGCGAAAACCGATTCACGCTAGTGGCGGAATCCGGATCTTGCCAGTATCCCGCGAGCTTGAAGTACGAAGCAGTCTCCAGTTCTCTTTCCGATGCGTCGGCTTCCACCGAAATGCTCGGCGGGTACTTTGAACTGAACATGCCGCAGATCGAGGGCACGGTCCAGGGAGCCAGCGTTTTGCATTGCGTGAAGTTCACGCCGTTTGCCGCAAGCCGCTCCAGTGCGGGCGTAGGCGCTGGTCCACCGTATGTTCCGCAATAGTCCGCTCGGAGCGTGTCGGCAGTGATCAGCAGAACATTCGCGCGCCCGTCGCCGCTTCCTGGCTTTCCAGGCAGAAGACCCAAGCCCAGCGGGAGGAATGCCGCGACACCGCACAATGGAAGTGCAAGACAAAGCGCCTTGCCTCTTGAAGCATGCTGCCTGAACATAGCCAAGGCCGCCACGCTAACCCCAAGCACGATGCACACGTGCGCGACCGCAGTCACCTGCAAGAGGTTGGGACGGCTTGGCGCGATGAGATCCGTGGCGCCCTGAAGGAGTGACGCGCCTCCGGCAACAGCGATCATGGTCATGATGCTCGTGCCAATCAGGCCCGCTAATTCCAGCCGCATCAATGCGATCCCGAGCATTCCACACCCGACAAGCGAGGCCGCCACAAGAACGGGCCAGCCTCCCTCCATCTTGGAAGAAGATATCGCGAGGAACAGCAGCACGAATAGTGAGCTCAGGAGAATGCCTGCCACGAGCCGCGCCTCTGCGTCGATGGCATTCTTGAGAAGAATCGACAAGAGCAGAAAGAAGCAGAAAGCGAGGAGGAGAATCACCGCCGCGTACGCGGCGCATGCACCAAACCAGACAATCCATTGCTCGCGCGATCCTCCCATCCAGAGTGGACTGCGCGATGCGACGACGAGTTCGCAGAAGCCAAAGAGGAACGCCTGAGTTGCCACGAGCGTAATCGCCCGCAGAAACAGATGCACACTGCTTCGGATTTCATCCCTCGTTCTCGTCATTTTGACAATCCTCTGAAAGGAACACTGGGCAATGGGGGCGCACCCCCTTTCCCCGGCCATGGATCACTTCCACGTGGACGCGCCCTCGCGCATCCAACAAGTATGTGGTCGCGGACGGCATGATCGTTACAGACAGGCAGGGACGCGGTGTGTATCAGGGCGTGAAAAACTGTAAGGTTGTGCGGCGCTTGGGAGGCAGGGCTAGTCTTCGGGAATGAACGGCTTCTTCTCCGGCTCGGGCGCGTAGTCCGGTTCCGCGGCGGTCGACGGATCGTAGGGTTCGGAACCTTCCGGGCGCTCCCAGTTTGTATTCTCGGAGCGTGGAGTAGCTTCGGACGCCGCTTCTCCAGGCGATTCCGCGCTGGTGGCCGCCGAGGCCGGCACGCTGGTGTCGCCGTAGGGATAGCTCCCGCCATACGTGGACGGGCTGTTCATGTCGGCGTCTTTCTCGCCGGTCAAGGAATCGATGAACTCTTCCGGTTTAATCTTCTCGAGTTCTTTGAGTTCCTTCTTGAAAGGCTTTAACTCTTCCGTGATATCGCGTTTGGCATCGTCCCAATACGTGCGAATATCGCGTATGAACCGGATGGCAATTTTCGCGTGGCCGGGAAACTTATCGGGGCCGAGGATGATCAGCGCGACGCCCGCGACGATGAGCATCTCCCATATGCCGAAACTGTTGAACATGACGACCTACCTGTCTGTCTTTACGCGCCTGCGCACGAGCAGCACCGCAATCCAAATACACGCTTCGTACATCAGGACCAGCGGCGCCCACATCACCAGCATACTGAAGGGATCGACCGTCGGCGTCAAGACTGCCGCTACCACGGCAAGAAGCACGATGGCGATTCGCCTCTGATCCTTCAGAACCTGCGGAGTGACGACACCCAGGTAAACCAAGATCAGAACGATCATCGGGAATTGAAAGGCAAGCGCAAATGCCAGCAGCAGCATGACGACGAACGAAATCGTCCTGCTCATCTGCAAGTTCAGCATCACTGTGTCGGGTGTCCACTCCAGCATGATATTGATCAACTGGGGCGTCACAACCCAATAGGCGGCGGCGACTCCCACGACGGCAAGCAAACTTCCGCCGCTCATCAGAATCATCGCGGCCCGCCGCTCCTTAGGCTTCAAGCCGGGAAACACGAATCCGCACAACTCGAATAAGATGTGGGGAAGGCAAATGAGAACCGTGAAGTACCCCGCTATCTTCAGATAGACCACCAGGGTTTCCATGGGGTCCAAGCTCAACCATGGAATCTTCGGGTTTAAAAGCGGCTTCTGCAGAATGGAGAACAATTGCCGCGAAACCGCGAAGCACAGCACAAAGGCCGCAATCAGGCCCGCGCCCACGCGAATCAGACGCGTGCGCAGTTCCTTCAAATGCTCGGTAAATGTCATTCGTGCTTCGTCTTCGAACACACAATCACTCCTGTAACGGCAATTCCTGCCGATGTCTACGACAGAAACGCTTCTTGAAGCATAGGGGGTGATCGTACCTGCTTACGGCGACGCGTGCAAGTAAGACGAGCACGCGTGATTCACCTGAGCGCGTGACGCGCGTGTTCATGGAGGGGCAGTGTTGAGCTACACGTGGAAGAAGCGCAGTTGTGCACTTCGTACTTGAAGTCTTCGACGGGGCGCCTAGGTAGTTTCCGGAGCCTTTTCGTCCAGGAACTTGCTCACGCGCGCCGCGACAATCATCACAACCTGTTGGACTCGATACGTGCCTTCTTCGATGCTTTTTCGGGCGCGCTCAATGAGTTCCGCTCGAACTTCGTCATCTTCGGCACTGTTGCCGAGAAGGCGTGCCGCAACCGCTGCCTTCTCCGCTTCCGGGCTAATGCTCAACTCGTCCGTCGCCTTGGTGGCGCTTTCCGTCGTACCTCGGACACCGCGCCCATTCGGCTGGATGATGTTGGCCGGCTCGGGGATTCCTGTAATTCCGAGTATGCCAGCCATAACGTGCTCTCCTTAGCAAATGCTCTTACGTGGCATCCTTGCCAGTACTACTCTTATCGGCAGAAAATGGCTCAGGCTTTAGTGGAAGCTTACAGGTGTTGTGATAATCCTTTCTCAGGCTAATTGGTTGACAGGAAAAGCTTTAAGTTCCTAATGTGCTGTCGTTTTTCTCTTTCGTCGCACGCAGTGTCTTCTGAAGATCGAGCAGATCCCCGTCATTTGGCATAACCTGCAGGACCCGGTCCAGGTATTCTTCAGCGTTCTCGAACTCTCCCCATCGAATAAAGAGTGCGACTCGCTGGCTCGCCATGTCGTACAAATAGAATTGCGCGGTCAGGTCGCCCGGGTCGATTCCGAGCGCCTTGATGAACTCTTCTTCCTGTTTGCCGCCAATCATGCCGCCGTACATCAACTCGACTCCCAATAAGTCGTGCACCCGCGCCTCTCGCCGGCGCAAGACGGCATCTCGTAGAGCAGTGGCCATCTCTGGATCTGCGCCACCCGCGATAAGGCTAGGCATTTCAGCTATATAGAAGGGGCGGAGGGCTTTCAGAGTCTCGTCCACCGTCTGCTCGAACATCAGTTTAGGCGCTGCAAATTCTGCCCACGGTCTGTCGTCTCCCATGGAAGCGCCACGCCGGCTGAACTGCGCCACTCCCTCTTTATCCATAAAATAGCAAGAGAGAAGCTCAGGGATGTCGCCTAGGCCAACATCTTCTAATCCCTTCCACAGCGCGGGGTTGCCAAGGCGCTCCTGTGCACGGCGAAGATCGACCTTCAAGGGTTGATTGGATCCAATCAGAAAGAGGTCTGCATTCAGAAACCAGGCACAGTTCTCCGGAAACACCTCATTAAAGGTGTGCATCAGCGAGCAGACCAAGTCCTTATTAAGACTGTGCAGCGGGATCCACTGGGAGACGATTCCTCCCGGTGCCAGCTTCGCTTTGCATAATTCGTAGTATTCCTTCGTGTAGAACGTTGAGACCCCCGAGACGGCCAGCGGCATGGGCTCAAACGTAATCACGTCGTACGTATTTTGCGTCGTCAGCAGAAAATTGCGGCCGTCGTCAACGACGAAATTGACCTTGGGATTCTCGAAGACCCGGAAATTGTCCGCCGCGAACCACGGCGCAGCTTCCAGGACGTCCCTGGAAATCTCAACCGCATCGATACGGTCGAAATCCGACAGCGAAAGCGTCCCTGCCGTGATCCCCGAGCCGAAGCACATGAACAGGACCGTCTTCGGGTCGCGGTCGAACAGGAGCGGCAGCGCCCCCTGGAAGCGGTTCATCTTCACGCCCTTCTCAATGGACTGCGTCGCTTGGACTCCGTTGATCCAGAGAATCCGGTCCGATTCGCCTGGATTGTCCTCCGGTTCGGTCACAACGACCGTGCCTTCCACCCCTTCTTGGTAGTGCAGGACGATATGCTCTTCCGGAACGTAACGCTGGTTCAACGACTGTCCGGCATCCGTGGGCAACTTGAACCACAGAAGTGCAACCAGCGCGAAGGTCGCCGCCAGCGCCACGGACTTCCCCGCGACCTTCCGAGTCGGGCAGGTGAGGACCAAGAGCACGCCCATCGCGACCAAGAGCAGACCCAACACCAGCACGCCGTTGTGAACACCAAGGCGAGGCAGGATTAGGTAGCCGCCTGCGACGGCTCCCAGGACGCCCCCAAAGGTGTTGACGCTGTACAGCCTTCCCACATGGCGCCCCAACAGCGCCGGCGAAGAGGCCGCCGCGCGCACGGCAATCGGGAAGGTCATCCCAAATAGGAACGTCGGCGGGAAGAGGGCCATGAAGGATAGCGTGAAGTAGATTTGGACCATCCGTCCGAAATCGAATCTAGAGGCGGCCTGCAGCTCGGCGTAACGCTGGGGCATGCCGGCGAACAGCACAAGAGTCATGAAGCACGCGCCTCCCGCCAACACCTCGATAATTCCGTAGAGCGACACCGGGTGCTTCGACCGGTCGGCGATTCCCGCGGCAACCAAGCCTCCCGCGGCGATGCCGCACAGAAGCGAGGTCAACATGGTCGTGTAGGCGTAGGTCGTACCGATGAACACAAGGGTCAGCATGCGGGTCCACATCACTTCCAGTGCCAAGGTGCAGAATCCCGAAACAGCGAATGCCAACAGGACGGATGCCAAGGCCAACCGTTCGCGCGCAGAAGCAGCGGGGGAGTGGGGGGCTGGGTCCGGAGAAAGCACTTCTCGAGCCGGAGCAGGGGGTCTCTTCACCGTTGCGACGGCCAAGGCAATCAAGCCCACCGCTACGTTTCCGATTACGCCAATCAACGTGGCGCGGGTATAGCCCAACTGCTCGATCAAATAGAAGCCCGCCAGCGCGCAGCCCGCAACCGCGCCGAAGGTGTTGACCGAATACAACATCCCGATGCGCCATCCGCGAAGGGCCGGATTCGTAGTGACCGCCCGCGCCAACAGGGGCAACGTCGCCCCCATGAGCGTTGTCGGCGCAATGAGGAATGCGACGGACAACACTGCGCGAACCGCCACCCCTGCTTCCCGTGTGGACGCGAAGTTGCGCAGCGCACCGACGACGAAAGTCTCCACGGCGCCGATTCCAAGAATGAAAGCGAGCGCCCACAATCCAATCACGACTTCCATGATCCCGTAGAGTAGAAGTGGATTTCGCGACCGGTCCGCCAAGCGGCCCCCGAGTAGACTGCCCAACCCAAGGCCAAGGAAGAACACGGTCAATACTGTGCTCACGGCAAAGGATGTCGTGCCGAATAGAAGCACAAGTTTTCGAGTCCACACGACTTGATAGAGCAGACCGCACGCGCCCGATACGAGGAAGAAGAACAGCAACAGAACAAACTGCCCTGTCCCTTCGCGCTTGATCTGAAGTGATGAAACTGGAATTTGCATCGAATTCATAAAGTCTGGTCCGCCCTGTGTTGCTGAGCGCCGGATGCTATCCCACACCCTGCCGACGTGTCAAAAGCCATCGTTGTCCAGCCAGCAATATGCAGGTCTCGGCGACAGTCGTTTTTGCTCCACGCGACCGCGCGGGAGATTTCCCTACTTGACTTCCTTCGATTTGTGGGTGAAAATGCCTATGGTGCCGTTTGCGCGGCGCTGCAGGCTGATTTGTAGGGTCGGGCGGAGGGGCTGCCTCTGTGCTCGGACTCGCATGGGGTGTCTATTGAGATTTCGCGTTGGTGAAGAGATGGGCGTTTGGGCTTCTCGACGGTTGGGTCGGAGCGTCGGCAAAAGTGGGTTTTGCACGTCGCGTTTGAAGCGGATTGCGGTAGAAGGGGTATTCTCGACTTGTTTGCGGAAATCGCGGATGCGGCTGCGCGCACTCAGCTTGGCAGTCGTCAATTGTTGACAACTTTCTGCGTAAGTGCAATAATATCAATACCCATTCGTAGTATTTACATTGACAAGGGGCTGGTATTTTGGTACAGTTAGGTTGCTTAAAATAAGGGGTAAGGAAGGTGGCTCAACTCGTTACCAGTCCTGGCGGAAGCAGCCCTGGCACCGGCGCTCCTGGCGCATATTCGATGTTTGGGCAACGTCTCGTCGAGCGTGGTGTTATATCCCAGAAGCAGCTCGATGAAGCTATCCACAAGCAACAGACCTCCATGGCTCAGAAGAAGCTGGGGGAGATTCTGGTTCGGCTTGGATACATTAGCAAGAGCCACATCTCCGAAGGTCTGGCCGACCAGTTGGGTATCCCTATCATCCGTCTTTCCGACCGGGAGATCCCCGAGCGTATTCGCAATCTGGTCAATCCCACCGTCGCAACGCTTTACAAAGTGCTCCCTATCGGCGAAGAAGGTAATTCGCTGCTAATTGCCACGTCGGACCCCACGAACATCAATCAGATGGATAATCTGGAGCGCTTGCTCGACAGGCCCATCATTGCCCAATTGGCGACGCCGGAGGAAATCTCCGACGCGTTGAAGAAGTACTACGGACTCTCGGAAAAGACGGTCGAGTCCATGCTTTCGACGGTCAGCAGCGCAAGCACCATGAGCACGCTGAGCACAATGTCCAACGTGAGTTCCATGGCCTCTTCCATGAGCAGCATGGGCAGCAGCATGTCCGCGAGCGACATCAGTCTCAGTAGCATCAGTATGGACAGCGTGGATTTCGACGGCGACATGGGCGTTTCGAGCAACACGCCCGGAGGCGACGACGAAGACGACAGCGACAGTCCGGTCGTTCGCTACATCAACCATCTCATCCTTGAGGCGTTTCGTCTGCGAGCAAGCGATATTCACGTGGAGCCCGGCAAGTTCGACGTCAAGGTCCGGTACCGCATCGACGGCGTGCTGCACCTGATGCCGCCACCGCCGAAGCGCGCGCAGAAGTCCATTATCTCGCGACTGAAAATTATGTCGGGCATGGACATTTCGGAGAGGCGTATCCCCCAAGACGGGCGCATCAAACTGGCCCTCGCGGGCAAGATGGTAGACCTGCGCGTGAGTGCGCTGCCGGCGGTTCACGGCGAAAGCGTCGTCATGCGTATCTTGGACAAGAGCGGACTTCTGCTGGGATTGGGCCAACTTGGTTTCGCGCCGGAAGACCAACGCCGCTGGGAAGAGCTTCTTGGCACGGCCACGGGCGTGGTGTTGGTGACGGGCCCCACCGGTTCAGGCAAAACGACCACGCTCTATGCGTCGCTTCACCAGTTGAACCAACCCGATACCAAGCTCATTACTGTTGAGGATCCCGTTGAATACCAGCTCAACGGCATCAACCAAGTTCAGATCAACCACGATATCGGCTGGAACTTCGCGCGTGCGCTCCGGTCCATTTTCCGCCAAGACCCCGACATCGTGATGGTCGGCGAAATCCGCGACCAGGAAACGGCCGAAATTGCCATCAAGGCCGCTTTGACCGGTCACTTGGTGTTTTCGACGCTGCATACCAACGACGCGCCGAGCGCTTTCATTCGACTTATCGACGTCGGGATCAAGCCCTTCCTGGTGGCCTCCGGCGTACGCGCGGTGCTTGGCCAGCGCTTGGTGCGAACGATTTGCACTTCGTGCAAAGAACTCTACACTCCGCCCGACCTGGAAAAAGAGCGTCTGGGTTTGAAAATCGATTGGGGCAAGGTGGAAGTGTTTCACGGGCAAGGGTGCGACAACTGCAATCGCACGGGCTATTCCGGCCGCCTTGGCGTATACGAGTTGCTGATGACCACCGACGAAATTCGCGATATGATCATGAACAGCACCGCGGCGGGCACGTTGCGGCGCGCGGCCCGGCTAGGCGGCATGACCACCATGCGAGAAGACGGGTGGCGGAAAGTCTTGAACGGGATTACCACGGTGGAAGAGGTCATACGTGTGACTCAACCGGACGAACTGCTTGAGCGGCTTACGGACGCGACTGCGTAGGAGATTGACTCATGGCCTATGAAATGGTCAGCTTGCTTCGAATGCTGATCGACCGCGACGGATCGGACTTGCATCTGGCGGTGGAAAACCCGCCGGTTGGCCGCGTTCATGGCCACTTGCAGTACTTTGGCGACAACCCGATGACCTCCGACGATACCGAGCGACTCATGAAGAGTATCGCATCGGTCGACAACCAGCAGGAATTGCAGGAAGTCGGCGGCTCGGACTTCGGGTTTGCGTTTGAAGACATCGCCCGGTTCCGTGTGTCCATCTTCAAACAAAAGGGCTGCGTCGGATTGGTGCTGCGGTTGATTCCGCGCAAAATCATGACCTTCGAAGAAATCGGCTTGCCGCAATCGCTGAAGCAGGTCATCAACCAGCCGCGCGGACTAATTCTTGTGACGGGCCCAACCGGTTCCGGTAAGTCGACGAGTCTTGCCACCATGATTGACTGGCTGAACACCGAGTTCGACCACCATATCATCACGATCGAGGACCCGATCGAATACTACCACTCGCACAAGAAGAGCATCGTCACCCAGCGCGAAGTGGGCGTGGACGTGCCGACGTTCTCCGAGGCGCTACGGCGCGCCCTGCGACAAGACCCCGACGTGATTCTAGTGGGGGAAATGCGCGACCTTGAAACGATCAGCGCGGCGGTAACCGCGGCGGAAACCGGTCACTTGGTGTTCGGCACCCTGCATACGACGGGGGCCGTCCGCACCATCGACCGTCTGGTCGACGCTTTCCCGACCAACCAGCAGGAACAAATCCGCACGCAGTTGGCTGGTAACCTGAAGTCGATTATTTCGCAGACTCTCGTGCCGCGCAAAAGCGGCTTTGGCCGTGTGGCCGCCTTCGAAGTCATGATCGTGACGCCCGCCATCCAGAACCTCATCCGCGAGAACAAGTCGTACCGCATTACGTCGGCCATCCAGACCGGACACAAGTACGGCATGAATCTTCTGGACGAGCACTTGCTGGCGTTGTATCGCAAAGGCCTTGTCAAGTACGAAGACGCAATTAGCCGCTGCCAGGCGCCGGAAGAATTCGAACTGAACGCGCGCGCGATGGCACCTGAAGGCGAAATCATTCCGCAACGGGCCGATCAACGAGCGAAGAGCCTCGTGTAGGAATCTAAGCTATGGCAATTTCACAGCGCGACAGAATGCTGGGAGACATCCTCGTAGAACAGGGGGTGGTCAGCCCGCTTGAACTCGACGAGGCGTTGCAGCGTCAACGGCTCACCGGCGAGATGCTGGGCCGCATTCTGTTCAAGATGAACCTGTGCGACGAACAGGACATCATCGAGGCGCTTGGCGTTCAGGCGGGCATGGAACGCATCGACGTCACCCGCCTGCAAGTCGGCGACGACATCGTCCGGAGAATTCCCGCGGAAGTCGCCAAGTACTACAGCGTCGTGCCCGTCCGCGAAAAGGACGGCAAACTCGTCGTCGCCATGGCGGACCCGCTGAACATCAGGCATATCGACGACCTGCGCCGTATCACAGGCATGGACATCCAGGGCGCTATCAGCAATCCTTCGGATATCGCCATTTTCATCAAGAACAACTACGCCTTCGAGACCGACAGCATTCACGAGACCCTGCAAGAATTGGTCAAGAAGGTCGGCGACCACGCCTTGACTGAGCAGGAACTGGGCCAGCAGAAGATCATCAGCGATGTGGACAACCTCATCGAACTGGCCCAGGAACCGGAAGTCATCAAAATCGTAAACCTGGTGATGCTCGACGCCGTAACGAAGCGCGCGTCCGATATTCACTTCGAGGTCTACGAAGAAGACTTCCGCATCCGGATCCGAATCGACGGCGTGCTCCACGAAATCACCAGTCCGCCCAAAGCACTGGCGCTCGCATTGGTTTCCCGCGTCAAGATCATGTGCAACATGGACATCGGCGAACGCCGCCTGCCGCAGGACGCGCGCATCGAACTCAAAGTGGGCGACTCGGACGTAGACGTCCGCGTGGCCACCTTACCGACCTTGTACGGCGAGAACATCGTGATGCGTATTCTCGACCGCACCGCCGTAAAGGTGGACCTTGAGAAGCTGGGATTTTCGAAAGACGTGCTGAGGGCCATCCGCAACGGCATCAGCAAGCCCAACGGGATCTTCCTGGTCACCGGACCGACTGGTTCGGGCAAGACAACTACGCTTTACGCGTGTGTCAGCGAGCTGAACCAAGTCGGCGTCAAGATTATCACGACCGAAGACCCCGTCGAATTGCAGATTGACCAGGTGGTTCAAGTGCAGGTGCGCGAAGACGTGGGGCTCACCTTTGCCGCGTGCCTCCGGTCGATCCTGCGCCAGGACCCGGACATCGTGCTCGTCGGCGAAATCCGCGACTTGGAGACGGCGCAGATCGCCGTCGAAGCCTCGCTGACGGGGCACTTGGTGTTGAGCACCATTCACACGAACAGCGCACCGGAGACGATTACCCGTCTCTTGGATATGGACCTCGAACCGTACTTGATCACGTCGTCGCTTGAAGGTGTGCTGGCCCAGCGCCTCGTGCGCGTCGTGTGCCGCCACTGCCGTCAACGCTACAAGCCGGACGAGGACGAGATGGATTTGCTCGGCCTGCCCGATTCCTGGCGGCGCGATCCCAATCTCGCGTTCTACAAAACGGGCGGCTGCCCGGCATGCGATTACATCGGATACATGGGCCGTATCGGCCTGTTCGAACTGATGATCATCGACGAAACCCTGAAAGAAATGATTGAGAACAGGGCGATGTCCCACGACCTTCGACGCTATGCGCGCAAGAAACTCGGCATGCGCACTTTGCGCGAAGAAGGCCTGATGAAATGCGTCCAAGGAATTACGACGACCGAGGAAATACTCGCGCATACCGACAAGTTCGAAGACTGATACCGGGCATGAGTTGAGGCGTGGTGGACGACGGCCGGAAAGCCGGCCGCCCTTGAAGTAAGGAGAGCAGGACGTGCCAAAGTTCGCGTACAAGGCGATGAACAAAGACGGCAAGGAAGTCTTTGGCGTCATTGATTCGGAGAGCCAGGCTCTTGCCATCAACGACATCCGGAATCTCGGGCTGTATCCTACGACCGTCCGCGACGCCAAGAAGAGCGATGAACGCCGTGCGCGCAAACAGAAGAAAGGCATCGGCGATCTCTACTTCGGCGGCATCAGCACCAAGCAATTGGTGATCATGACCCGTCAGCTTTCCACACTGATCGACGCAGGCCTTCCCTTGTTGCGCAGCATCAACGTCCTGATCGCCCAGCA
>JBAZRU010000084.1:12747-15126 GCA_041662805.1 Candidatus Hydrogenedentales bacterium
CAAGCTGAAGGACGTGCTCTTCGAGATTTCCACCGACATTCAAGGCGGTTCCACGTTCTCCGAAGGCCTCGCCAAACACCCGAAATACTTCGACCGCCTGTTCGTGAACATGGTCCGCGCCGGCGAAGTCGGCGGTATGCTCGAAGTCGTGCTCAACCGCCTTGCCATCTTCATGGAACGCCGCCAAGCCCTGAAACGCCGCGTCAAAGGCGCCATGGTGTATCCAATCGCCGTTATCATCATCGCGGCGGGCATCGTGCTCTTTCTTTTGTCCTTCGTCGTGCCGCAGTTCGCGGAAGTGTTCGGCGATTTCGGCGCCAAATTGCCCTGGATGACCCAGTTCCTAATCGAAGTCGGAGACTTCATCGTGTTCAAGTGGTGGGTCATGCTGCTGTGGCTCAACGGGACCATTATCGGAATCAAAGTGATCGGAAAAATCCCGCTCACTAAACGCATCATGGACCGCGTCGTACTGAAGATGCCGCTCGTGGGCGACCTCGTGACGAAAGTGTGCGTAGCCCGCTTCTCGCGCACGCTCGGCACCCTGATCACATCCGGCGTGCCGATTCTCCAGTCGTTGCGCATCACCAAAGAAACCATCGGCAACGAAGTCGTTGAAAACGCAATCCAGAAGGTTCACGACAGCATCAAGGATGGCGACACCATCGCGGCCCCGCTCGACGAGGCCAAGGTGTTCCCCTCCATGGTGGTCAACATGATCGACGTCGGCGAGGAAACGGGTAGCCTCGACGCCATGCTCATGAAGGTGGCGGATATCTACGACGCTGAAGTCGAGATTGCCGTGGAGACCATGCTGAGATTGATGGAACCTGCCATTATCGTCGTGCTCGGCGGCGTGATCGGATTCATTGTAATCGCGTTGTACCTGCCGATCTTCTCGCTCGGTGATGTGGTCAGCGGGAACTAGTGGCTGGAGCAAGTTTAGAAATGCGCCGTAACAAGGAGACGACGAAAATGAAACGCCAACAAGGCTTCACGCTCATCGAGCTGCTGGTGGTAGTCGCCATGATCGGCATCCTCGCCGGGATCATCATCCCCAATGTGCTCAATTACCTCAGCCGCGCCCGAGCCACCAGGGCCGTCGCGGAGATCAAAGGGATCGATCTCGCGCTCACCAAAATGCTCACCGACACGAACCGCCAGGATTTCAGATCGTTTTTTGAGATACCTACGGGATCGGTTTTCGATGGTATTTCTCACACGGAACTCGCAGCAGACCCCGCGCTGTTGAAGTCGGCCATCGCCATCTACACAAACGCGTTCTATATCTTGCTAAAGCAGGGCAAAAACGCGGAAATTGACGGCGCCGACATCGTGTTGAACGCGGAAGTGAGAAAAAAGTTGGGCACGGCCTACATGACCGATCTTGGCAAAGACCCGTGGGGCAATCTCTATCAGTTCTTCCCGGGGCCGTGGCGTTCGTCCGTCAACAACCCGTTCGTCGTGCGCGAAGCGGATGTCGACATCCCCGGCGGGTACCAACTCGCGGACGCGCAAGTAGCCTTTACCGACGCCAACGGCGATACCAATGCGTTGGGCTTTCCCGCGCCACGCAATGAGACGATGTACATCTATTCGCTAGGCGCCAACCTGGTTTCGAATCAATCGTTCAACGAAGGGTTCAACGTGCCGAACGTCGATGACGCAAATTACCTCGGCGACGAATATGTCGGCGGAGGTGACGATGTGAATAGCTGGGATACGCAAGCTTCGTGGGCTCCATTCTATTAATCGTACGTTGCGCAAATCGCAACGCATAGTTCTAGCAACGGTATTGTGGTTGAAGGCTCGGGTAACAACAAGTTCGACGGGGCGGACGTGAAAGGATGCGCGTGAACGCGCCGAAAAGACATAGCACGGGCTTTACGCTTGTCGAACTCCTGGTCGTCATCGCCATCGTCGCGCTGGTCGCGGGAATTGCCGTGCCCGGCATGGCGCGCCTCATGGGATACGGCCGCAACAACATCGACAACGCAGCTCGCGACGTGTATGGCCTGCTTCGCGCCGCCAACGTCTACGCTTCCACATTTCGCGTAAACACGGCCGTCGTGTACACGGTTGGCACAGCCACCGACAGTGTATTCAACGCGCCGGCCATGGTTGTCAACGGCATCGGCATGGCGCGAGCACGCGCGTTCTCCGAAGAAGAATTGGCGCAGCTCGCGTCCGACGGCGAGGACGCGTCGGTCATCGCGGAAATCAGGGAATACCCCGACAGCGTGTATGTGCTCGTCCTCGGCGAAGAAGGACAGTTGCGCAAACTGCCGAACTACTCGTGCATTCAGAGTTCTTCCAGCGACATGAGCGTACTGGAGTTGGCTGCCAACCCAACTGAATTCGGTGACAGAATGACGGTGC
>JBAZRU010000085.1:0-15013 GCA_041662805.1 Candidatus Hydrogenedentales bacterium
TGGAAAGGGAGCTCGGGATTTGGTACGGCCAGATGCTGGGAATAATTCGAGACTACAAGATTCCTCAACCGCCGATGGGATACTGGATGAAGCTCCAACACGGAAAGTCAGTTCGCAAGCCGCCATTGGAACCACTTCCCGGCAAGGAGGAAATCGTACTGAACCTTTACGTGCCGGATGAACGTCCTTACGACGAGCACCAAAAGCAGCAAGCGGAGGACTTGCTCGCAAATGAATCGAGCCCAGAAAAGCGCATTGTCGTGCCCAATGAATTGACCGACGCTCATCCATTGGTTGTGAGGGCGGAACGGAGCCTTCGAAATGCGAGTACCAACGAGCGACAACTTCTAATTCCGTCCGCACAGAATTGCCTTGATATTCGTGTGTCGAAGGAAGCCTTGCTTCGTGCATTACGGATTATGGATGCACTGATCAAGGCGCTTGAATCCCGAAGTATTGCCGTCGAACTTACTGGGGAGCGAGACGTTCCGACACGCGTCGTCGTCTTGGGAGAGACATTTGGGATAGGTCTTGAAGAAAAGGTGGATCGGCGGGATAAGGAACTAACGCCCCAACAGAAGAAAGAGAAGGAGCGACGTCCGTGGATGTATAGCAGGCAAGAATACACGTATCATCCGAACGGTCAATTTGTTCTCAGCATTAAGGAAGGGCGGACGGGCTGCGGACGCCAGAACTGGTCGGATGGAAAGGTGCAGCGGATCGAAAACCTTCTAAACAAGTTCATCTGTGCGTTGTATCGTTCCGCGGTCACCACTCGTTCGGACCGGATACAGCGGGAAATTGACGAAGCGAAGCGACTTGAGAGACAGCGGCGGAATGAAGAGTTGCGGCGACTGCAGCAGATTGAACGTACACGACTCGAGAACCTGGAGAAGCACGCCGAATTGTGGAAGCATAGCCAAGTGATTAGAGCGTATGTTGCCGCCGTCCAGGAGCGGGCCGACAAAGAGACGTTTGCATACGGAGACCTTCCGGTGACGGAATGGATAGACTGGGCGCTTCAGCAGGCTGATCGCTTTGACCCACTCTGCGTGAGCCCTTACTCCGTGCTTGACGAGAAGGTGGACTCGTGGTGGTGATTACACAATGCCACCTGAGTCTGTGTAGGTGTCAAGAACGACGTAGTGAACAAGATTTCCTGCCCCCCAAGAGGTGATACTTAATTTGATACTTACGAATTGACGACCATGGTGAAAATGGTTAAGATGGGAAGGTGGTGAGGAGCGAGCGTATCTCGCTCAGTTGTCGTAAGTCATAGATTTTGTAAGTACTTGCGGAGGCTTGGGTTAAGACTCTCATAACCCAAAGGTATTTCGGGCCGTAACCTCATCGGTCATGGTCATTTGCATAAGCCAACAACCTTCTGTTGATACTTGATTTGACACACGCGAAGAAGGCCACTCCGAGTTCCGACTCGCCATATATCTCCCCCAAGCAATTGGCTGCGCGGTGGTGCTGTTCCCGCGCCACGGTCGACCGTATCACGGCACGACACGAATTCACTCGAGTGTGCCTCGGCGAAGGAAAGAACGGCATCGTGCGCTTTCTTGTCGAAGAAGTCGAGCAGTTTGAACAATCGCGGACGGTACCGAGGACAACTCGGCGACTCCGATAGTGCCCAGCGGGCTGCGATCATCTGTTGGTCCACAGTACAGCAATGGACGGTCAATCAGGTGCTCGACTACCGTCACAATTCCGAATCAATCAATGAGGGCGTTAGAGATTCGACTCTGACGAATGGTCCGGCGTTCGTCGTTTGAGGGCCGAGCCAATTGAAACGTTTGCCCAATTCTCGCCGCTCAAACGAGTGTGACCACTCAGGAATCCAGCAAAATGGACAGTGATCAAACGCCAACGCATGTTAAGCATCCCGAGTCTCTAGCGCCAACCGAACGTGACATCGACCCGGACGGCGGAATCATTAAAGACTCGAAAAGTAGCTTCAGCCGTATTCTACAGGACGCATTTCAACCGGACCAGGGTAACAGATTGTGGCCATACTCACGCAGACAGTCCATGCCGGACTCTGGCGAGCGTTTCCACGCAACGCCTCGCGGTGCTTTTCAGCCGAATCCGCGCGACGCGTTCTTGCCGGATCCAAATGACGCGTTTGCGCCAGATCCAAACGACAGATTTCACCCGGATCCGGGGGACGAATTTCACCCGGATCCAGGTGATGCATTTCAGCCGGGCCCAGGCGATGCGTTTCAGCCGGGCCCAGGCGGATGCGTTTCAGCCAGATCCAGGTGGCGCTTTTCGGCCAGATCTGCGCGATGCATTTTGGCCTGACTTCGTCCATTGAAGCATCCTCAATCAACACAAGCTGGCGAGATTAGGGCGCAAAGCCCATAAGCTCTCGTGTACCGGAAGGGGCTTGGCCCACGAGAATGGCGCGCTGATAGGGAACTTTCGTTGCTCGCCGTATCGGGCCTTTTCCAAACTGCTCAATCCATCAATCCAGCTAACACTGCTTCTCGGATTTTCTTGCGACATGTCGGCCTTGAGCCAATTTCCAGAACATCTCCGCTTGCCGCTGCGGTGATTTCATTGTGGTAAGTCGTCGGAGCCCACGCTCGGACAACCGCCTAATTGATCTCTTGTCTTCCAGACTCAAAAGGTACGTTTGCACATCGGCCGGCAGCGCGAGCAAATTCATTATTTGGATTACACGAGCGCGGCTCATTCCGTACCGTCTCGCAATGTCAGCGAAGTTGTTCACCAGTTTTTGGTCCACGAGGTTTTTGAACTCTACGGCAAGATGAATCGGGTGAAAGACCGGCTTAACGGCCTTCTCCAAACCATTGTCTTTGTGTGGTTTAGCGAAGAAGAGAAAGGCGCTGGTCCAGTTCTCGCATATGGTCGGGATGGGGAGCCGTGTGTGACTCTATGCGAGAACTCGGTCTGCCCAAAAGGTCTTCCTGTGGCTTGGGCTGGTATCAGACGTGATCGAAGTGTTGCTTAATTTATCTGACCTTGGTTATCATAAAATGTATGGAAGTCCAGACCTTCACCGTTCGGGAAGTAGCCGAGCGCCTCGGCGTGGCGGAACCCACAGTATATTACTGGGTTGCCAACGGGATGTTGGGACATAAACGGAAGTCAAGGCGAATCCTTTTCACCGATGCCGATCTTGACGATTTCGCGCGATCACATTCTGCTCCACGTCCACGAATCAGACGAGGCGAACCTGTAAACGTCGTGAATCCCTGTCGTCGGGGCCCTCTCGGCTACGCAATCATCGAACACGAAATTCACTTGGTTCCGGATGAGGCGAGGCTGGTCCGCTTCGTCTACGACGTTTACGCTTTGTCGGGCGACATAGACATGGTTCTGCAATTCCTAAACACTCGATCCATGTTTCCTGCGGAACATTCTCCATGGAACAGAGGACTCCTTTACTCTGTGCTTTCAAACCCGATTTACAGGGGCTGGCTTCCCACAGCCAAACGGAAGGAACTTGCAACCAAGGTAGATTTCAGGCGTGCAGTCTTCCAGCCAATTGTGAGTCGCGAATTATACTCCCGAGTGCGAACCCTACTCGCTCGGGAGAAATGGAGGGTTGAATCGTGAAATCGTGCGGCTTGTATGTGCGTGTCTCCACAGACATGCAGGCGCAGGTAAGAGATGGCTCACTCGACACACAAGAAGACAAACTTCGCGCGTATGTCAAGCTCCGGGATTCGTCGAAGGAGAGTTGGCAGGTCACCGAGGTGTATCGTGAAGAGGGACGCTCCGGAGCGGATGATACTCGACCACAGTACACGCGGCTACTTCACGACGCTCAGAGCGGCCGAATAAACGTCGTCCTGTGTACAAAGCTAGACCGGTTTTCTCGCTCGCTTTTGGATTTCTACAAGGCATACGAGCAATTTCAAGCGAAGGACGTAGATTTTGTCACGCTTGAAGAGAACTTCGACACTTCGACGCCTGCCGGTCGTGCGATGCTGAAGATCGCACTCGTTTTCGCCGAACTCGAGCGAGAGCAGACATCAAAGCGCACAAAAGACAAAATGGAGTGGCGTGCCCAACAAGGACTCTGGAACGGTGGCCAGGTACTAGGTTACGACGTCGACCCTGATGATCACGGCACTCTGAAAGTAAACGCGGAAGAATCCCAGATTGTACAGCTCATTTTCAACACGTATCTAGAGACTCACTCATACTTAAAGACGGCAAAGGTCATCAACGAGAAGGGAATTCGCTCAAAGCAATTTCACTCACGGCGGGGAAACCTTCGTGGTGGGAATAATTTCCAGGACACCACTATCGGACATGTCCTTCGAAATCCAGTGTACGTTGGCAAGGTCACACACAACAGTGTGATCTATGAGGGAAAACACGAAGGAATAATTCCACTTCCTTTGTGGGAGGAGGTGCAAGAATGCATTAGGCTGTACGGTCCTAAGCGGAATGGCAGCCGGCGACACCGAATGCACGTCTTCCTCTTGGAGGGGCTTGTCGAATGTGGTTGGTGTGGCGCCGCAATGACTCCAAAATTCGCCCATGGTCAGAATAAGAAGCGTTATTTCTACTACCAATGCTCTCGAAATGACCATCGGGGGAAAGATGGATGCAAGATGAAGTACGTGCCTGCAGAACCACTTGAACGCCTCGTGTCTGAGCGTATAAAGGAAATCGCAACCGACGACAACTTGCTCGAGGAAATTGTCCAAGAGGCAAACGAAACGTCGAAAACCGAGCGAGACGAAATCGCGAGGAAACGAAAGCTGCTGAGCAGGCAACTCGCCGAAGTGAAGCAGACGATCAACAATTGGTTAGACCTAATCGGCAACGGCACGGCCAAGAAAACTGGCGCAGTCACGACGTTGCTGGAGCGGATTGGAGAGGGCGAGAAACGGCGGAAGGAACTTGAACAAGGATTGATGGAGCTGGGTCTCCAGGAAGGGGAACTCAAGAAGAAGATTCTTGACGCCGAGATTATGCGGGACTCCCTAGCCAGGTTCCGAGACCTTTTTGACGAGGCTCAGGGGGAGGAGAAGAAGTTCCTGCTCCAGTTGATGATAGCCCGGATTATCTGGACGCCAGAGGAAATAAAGATCGCCCTGTACGATCGTCCGACCGAAACAGGGCGACTATCAATCAACTCCAGCGTAAACCGCGAAGGCGATATTTCGCTGGAGATCGCAAACTGGCTCCGCGAGTAGGACTCGAACCTACGACCTAGTGGTTAACAGCCACCCGCTCTACCAACTGAGCTATCGCGGAATATCGCAGCCGGATACGTTATCAGACAATGGGAGTGTTTTCAAGTTTTGGAGGAAGGGGAAAGGCCGTAGGCTGGAGGGGGACTAGGACGGATCGACAGATCGGTCCTTTGGGCGGGTGTCTTGGCTTGGCGGCGCTTCCTGTCGGGAAGTGGACGGTGTAGACGATGTGGACTTGGTGAAATGGGGAGTTGGGTTTTGGTGGACGGCAGTGCCGGGTCTTTCGTGCGGTTCTCGTTTATCCGGTTGGCCCGGGGTGGTAGCATGCAGTATTCCCTGGGGGGACGGGCGATCAACTGGAGTGGAGGAGAACGCAATGTTGCGACAAGGCAGGGCGATGGTGCTGGCGCTTTTGGTGGTGGCGATGTGTACCTCGGGGTATGCGCAGTCGTTGCCGGGATTTATGGACGACATTTCGACGCTGAAGGCAGGGCGATCGATGCGAGCGTCGTCGAGTGACGTGAACTGGGCGACGGGCAACGGCGATGCGCGGCCTATCGAGCCGGGAGCGACGCTTGTCTTGGCGGAGCTTGAAGGCCCCGGCATCATCCAGCATATCTGGAACACGATCGCGTCGAGCGAACGCGGGTATTCGCGGCTGCTCGTCTTGCGCGTCTACTGGGACGGGGAAACAGAGCCGTCGGTGGAGTGTCCGATCGGCGATTTCTTCGGCGTGGGTCACGGGATGGACGTACCGTTCGATTCGCTGCCTGTGCGCGTGTCGTCGGATGGGCGCGGACGCAACTGCTATTGGCCGATGCCGTTCCACAAATCGGCGAAGTTCACGGTCACCAACGAAGGCAAGAAGCGCACGGACGCCTTCTATTACTATATCGATTGGTTGAAAGTCTCAAGGCTCAAGCGGAACGCGGCGTATTTCCATGCCATGTACCGTCAGGAGTTCCCGGCAACGATGGGTCAGCGGTATCTCATCGCCGACATCAAGGGGCGCGGTCATTACGCGGGTACGGTGTTGAATTGCCGGCAGACGACGGCGAGCTGGTTCGGCGAGGGCGACGACTTCTTCTACATCGACGGAGAGAAGGAGCCAAGTCTGCGCGGTACGGGCACCGAAGATTATTTCTGTGACGGCTGGGGATTCCGCGTGCAGGCGGGGGCGTTCTACGGCGCGCCGCTGTTCGAGGGATTTCAGCGTGGCAACCGCACGTCGGTCTATCGGTGGCATCTGACGGACCCTGTCGTATTCCAAAAATCGCTGCGCGTGGAGATTGAACACGTTGGCCCGGTGTTGGACCAGAACGACAAGCAGATTGCCGGTTATGGCGAGCGTCCGGACGATTTCTCGTCGGTGGCGTACTGGTATCAGAAAGAGCCACACGCGGCGTTCCCGCCGATGCCGGTTGGGTATGCGCGGCTGAACTACGACTACACCAACATGATTGAGGCGGAGTCGCTCATTCCGAATTCGGCGGCGAGCGCGGGAGACGTTCGGAAACAGGACGGCGGTTGGAGCGGCGGCGGGCAATTGTTCTGGACACCGCAAGCCGAAGGGCAGACACTGACTATCCCCGTCAATGCGCCCGCCGATGGCAAGTTCGAGCTGACGATTCTATACACGCGATCGCATGATTACGGGATCTTTAAATACGAGCTGGATGGAGCGCCGTTGGGCGAGCCCATTGATCAATACAACGCGAGTATTGCCAACAGAGAAAAGCTGTTCCCCGAGGTCTCGTTGAAAGCGGGCGAGCATAAGCTGACCGTGCGCAACGTCGGCAAAAACGCGGCCTCGACCGGGTTCTACTTCGGTCTGGACGGCTGGCTATTGCAGGCGCGCTGATTCGCGCGTTGACCTGATTGCCGGGGCGAAGTCCCTTTCTCGGAGGGGGCTTCGCCCTTTGGCACAGAGAGGACGTCCCCATGGAATACACAATGGACGAGCTCGTGTCGATTGCCAGGAGCCAGAAGGCCGTCTTTTGGTGCATCGTGGCGGAATTGATGTGTCTGCTGTTCCCGCCCGCGGTTCTTCTCGTTGAGCCCTTCCAAATGTACTTCGTCGACAGACTCGGCAGTGCCTTGCGCATACCCGGCCTGCTGTTTTGGGTCGCGGCCATGTTGATCCCCGTGGTTTCTTTGATATTGCTGGTCATTCTCTGGCAAAGCGCCAGGAAGGCGCTGGAATCAAACGGGGTTCGAGTTGGTCTTTTTGGGGCCGACATTGGGGAGATTCAGGCGCGACTCGCGCAGAACCAGAGTCCACCGACGGGTCAGTGATCGGCATGTAAAGTACTGGGGAATAGTGGTTTAGTTCATCTACCTTGCTTTGCGCCAAGTACCTTGCGCCACAAGCTACATTGTGCTATACTGGTCTTCGAAAGCGGAGAACCACGATGACTGTCAAGCCGGATTCCGTGGATGTCGAGAACTGGACGACCCAGCTTCGCAGGGGCGTGCTGGAGCTGTCCATTCTCAATCTCCTGGCCCGGGGGGAAATCTACGGCTACGACCTCGTCAAGCAGTTGGCTCAGGTGCGCGGGCTGGTCGTGACGGAAGGCACGGTGTATCCGCTGATGTCTCGGCTGAAGCGAATGGGGTTGGTGAAGACGCGGCTCGTCGAGTCGTCAAGCGGGCCTGCGCGCAAGTACTACACGTTAACGGCCGACGGCCGGAAGATGCGGGCGACCATGAACGCCCATTGGGACGATCTAGCGCGAGGCGTGGCATTGCTGCGCAACGAAGGGGAGGTAGAGCCATGAGCGAGTGGACGCCGGAAGCCCAAGAATACCTTGACGGATATTTGGCCCAGGTACGGGCGCTGGCGCGCCAGGGCGGCGAAGATGCCGACGAACTCGCGGCGGAACTGCGTGAGCATATCGAACGCGAAGCCGAAGAATCGACGGGCTCCGTCGTGACGCTGGACCACCTCCGAAAGGTCTTGGCCGCCGTCGGCACGCCCGAGCAGACCGCGAGCGCAGAGTCGCTGCTTGCGCGGCGGGATGCGGACCCCTCCGCGCGGGATGAAGGGCCATCGCCGCAATTCTCCACGACGAGCGAGCAGCAGCCTCCATACACGGACATTCAGGCGCCGCCACTTGCTGCGCGAGGCCGGTCTCGTTCCGGGTGCTGGGCCGCGTTGGTTGGAATGTTCCTCTTCGCGCTGCTTGGAATTGTTGTCTGGACATTTGCGGCAAGCTTCCAGTGGAGCCAGATAAAGAAAGGGAAGATTTACGCCGACGAGAAGGCCGTTGTGAAGGCCCTGCAAGATATCCACGCAGGAGAGAAGCGCTACTTTGAAGAGAAGAGGGAGGACACCGATGGGGATGGCGTGTCCGATTATGGGTCGTTAGCCGATCTGTTTAAGCAAGGTCTCATCAAGGAAGACTACGCCGGCGAAACACACTACAATCACATCTTCAATGTAAGTCTCACGCCGAGCGCAAAAACAGGAACACCAAGCTTCGTATGCGAGGCTACTCCTATGTTCGAGGAATACGCCCGAGTCTTTACCATTGACGAGACCGGAGAAGTTCAGATGACTCCGAGGTCGAAGGACGAAAAGCCCCTTGCTGCGAGACAATTCATCAACGACCGTGCTGAAATGTGGGCGACGGACGTTTTGCGACACGTGCTCAACGCCGAGAAGATATATCTTGAGACGACTGCCAAGGACAAGGACAGTGACGGCGTACCGGACTATGCAACGACGGCCGACCTGCAGGACGCTGACAAGGCCCTAGCTAGCGAGTACTACATCGTGAACGTGACTACCCGTGACAGCGCGTCGAACAATGGAACGCCGGAGTTCTCCTGTGTTGCGCAACCCCGGCCTTCGTATTCGCATTTGCCGACCTACAGTATCGACCAAACGGGCGTGATTACGTCTGTGGCGGCAGAGACAACCGAGGCGGAAAGCACAAGTACTCAGAACGGGACTGGATGGGCGCCGGTAGTACGTTAAGACCAAGGCCAAACGCGCGACCTCGCCTATTCGAAGTAACCGAGTTCACGCAGGCGTTGCTCGATGTGCTGCTCTTGCTCGGATGAATAGACTTCTTGAGCGCGCGTTAAGTCGCTAGCCTCCTGCCGCTTCGGCTGAGCCAGCAGACTTGTGCCATCCATCGGCGGAGCACCAACCCCCAGTTCGCCGAGTATCGTTGGCGCGATGTCTTGAAGCGTCGCCGCGCCCGCAACCGTCGGCTTCGAAAGAAATAGCACGCCATAGGGCCGATGCACGCCGGTTGTGCCACGCTCTTTTCCGCCCATGTGTTCCTCGGCGGCAAGCCTTCGAAATGCAGCTCCGCCCCGGCTTCGAATACATGAATAGGAGTAGCCGTTCTCCAACGCCAAGTCGAGAATGATGTCCGGTGCGCGGTCGACATAGGGGCCGTCGTACAGTTCTTCGCGACGCCACGCTTTGCGCACAACGTTCCATTGCTCCAAACTTGCACAAAGGTCCTTGCAGAAAGCGGTGTAGTCATTGGGAGCGACCTGTCCGTGCGGTTCACGGCCTTGCAGGTTAATGCGGATCGACGGGAAGTAGTTCAGTTCGTCGGACCAGGCTCGTGTGTTGTCCCAATCGATTCCCGAGAAACGCGAAGCGCTTTCCGCGCGCGCAGCCATACCACCGAACCGGCGAAACAACGCGCCGCGAAACGTAGGCGGCACGAGGGACAGCGCGGCGTGTTTGAGGATGCCGCCGCGTTGTGGCGCGAATCGAAGGTAACCGTGTTCCGCGAGCCAGTTGTTGAGGTGAACAACGCCATCACCCGCGCCGCCAAATCCGTGATCGGAGCAGATGCCCACGACTATGTCGTCGCCCGCGGTTGCGACGAGTGAACCAACGGCTGCGTCAAGACGTTCGTAGATGCGGCGAATAGCATCGCGCGGGCCAGTTCGATGCCGTGGCGAATCGGGATCATGAAACAGCCAGAAGTGGTGCGACGCCGTATCTGCTTCGCCGAAGACGATCATGAAGAAATCCCATGGCTCGCGCTGGAGGAGGTTCACCGCGATGCGCTCTTTCGTGGCAATGCCTTCCAGCAGCCGCGACAGCGCCATGCCGTGCCAGCCGGGACCGATGTCGTGTTCTTGGAAATCGGCGTAGCGCCAGTCCTTCACGTCCTCGTATATTGACGCCGGGTAAACCGACGAGCGCTCCACCGCCGTGGCCACGGGCGAATCAAAGCCCGCGACCATGATGCCGTTCACGGCTTCGGGGGGGTAGGTGCCCGGCACGCCGAGCACGCACACGCGTTTGCCCGCATCGGAGAGGATGTTCCACAGCGCGGGTGCCCGGCGAAAGGTGCTGTTGACGAACCGAAGGGCATAGGACCCCGAAATCATCTCGGTGAAGTCGAAGATGCCGTGCTTGCCGGGATTGACGCCGGTGACGCAGGTCGTCCACGCGGGATAGGTCACGGGCGGCTTTACGCTTGCGCACCGCATATACGCGCCGCGCTCGCGCACCCGCGCCAAGTTCGGCAAGCGGCCCTCATCCATCCACCGCTCGACGAGGCTTGGCTCCGCGCCGTCAAGACCTATGAGGAGAAGACGTGGCATTCTCTCGGACCGGCCCAAGGGTGAACTCTATTTCAGCGAGGCGGTGGTGTGCCTGAGCCATGCAAGGCAGACCTTGCTTGCGCCTTCGTGGGGGTCGTCGGTGAGGTAACGGCCGTAGGCGGAGCGGAGGCTTTCGGGGAATTGCTCGGAGGTGATATGGGTCTCCAAGGACAGGTACCCGTCGTAACCGTCGTCTTTGAGGGCTTGGAGTTGCCGGCCCCAGTTTACGGCGCCCGTTCCCAGGAAGACATTTGGAAACGTGCCGTCCGGCGCCAGTGCGGCATCTTTGGCGTGGACGTGAATGATATCTTTGCGGATCAACCGATATCCTTCGGGAAAGGGTCTCATGGCCGGTCCGTCGGGATCCTGAATGTGGTTGGTCGGATCCCAGATGATCTTTACGTGAGGGCACTGCAAGCGGTCGAGGAAGTACCGCGCGTGCGCCGCCGTCCCGACATGACACTGGTACTCGTTCTCGAGTCCAAGCATGACCCCTTCGTCTTCCAAGATGCCCGACACGGCGGAATACGCCTTCACCATGGCATCCCAGGGCTTCTTGTCGCCTTTGCGCCAAAAAGCGAACCCGCGGACTATACTGCAATCCAACTCCCGGGCTACCGCGGCGGAGGCGCGCAGGATGTTCATATGCTCGGCGACTTCCGTCGCGTCGGAAACGTCGCACTTTCCGAAAGGCGAGGCGATGCTGCATACGCTAAGGCCGTTGTCCGTGAGGATGGTCCGGATTTCGCGAACTTGGTCGCGCGTCCATTCGTGGGGCAGCTTGTCCCACACGCTGCGCAATTCCGCACCCACAACGCCGAACTCGCGACAGACCTTGCAGGCCCGTTCGAGGTCGTGCGATATCTCGTCCGTGAATGCGGCGAGCTTAAACATGTTTCCGATCCCGACTCCTAGTAGTTGCGTCGATAGCCCCGGGTGGCACGCATTCTCCCGGACAGGATTGACTCGAGTTGCGCGGCGGGGGGCGCCATGAGAAAGAGTTCGAAAGTCCCCCAGTTGCTTGCGGCGTTTTCAGGCACGTCGTTCAAGATGCGAGCCAAAATCTGGCGTCTAGTGTAGCATAGATGGGCACTCTCGCGAACGTTTGTGTTTTTTCGAACTCGAAACTTGGGATTTCGAGGTGACTCGAACGTGTCATGGAACCCATGACTGGCCAATGCCCCGATCAAGGAGTACACGCTCTATGAGTCCATTTCGCATCGCCACTATCACGGCCTCGTGTTTCGTGTTGCTTGTTGTGGCTACGGGCGGAGGGCGCGCGTTCGGCGAGGAGACGGCCACTCCTAACTGTTATCTTCCCGTGCCCGGGGGCTGGAGCGTGCGCATCACCGGGCACGACGCGAACTCCACCGTCCCATCGGAGACCAGCATGGGACAGGCAAAGGGCGACCCGCGCATGCATCGCCGCCCGCTGTTCCCTCCCGCGGACAAGAGCCTCGTGTGGACCAAGGACGAACGCGAGAAACTCGAGCGTTGTTCGTTCCGGCCGCTGGCGCTGGCGTACAACGCCCCTCGATTCCTGCTTGATTTTCACTCCGCGGGCGGGCTGTTAGGGCATTTGTTCCTGGGTATCACGGAGGATGCGACGGGCAAGAGCGCCTGGCTCCATGAGTGGTCCGACCTTGAAGTGGCGTATATCGACGGGGCCATGCACTACACACTGAGCGATCCCCGATTCCCGTCTATCAAGGTCCGCTTGACAGCCGCGGCGCTTGCGGATGCGGTAGGGCTCATCGTCCGATACGAGGTTGAGGGAGACACGACTGGCCATTCCTTGGGATGGGTCTATGGCGGGGCGTCGGCCTTTCTTACCAATTACGACATGATGGCGGCCGAGTTTTCATTCGCGCCGTCGCAATGCAGCAAGGACAACATTCAATGGAATGACGGCGTCTTTGCACTTCGACGGCCATTCGACGACAACGACGTCTACAAGAAGGAGGTCTACGCCGCGGCTCGCTATCTTGACGGGTGGGAAGCCACGGTCAAGGGGGGAAGTACGTCGCCCACTCCGTGCGGCTTTGGTCAACCCGAATTCGTTCTCAAGTCGCCCGGCGAATTCTGCTCAACTGCGGAATGGGCAGCGAATCAACAAGGCGCGGAACGAAAAGGGAAGGTCGCTGCCCAGCGCATTGCCTTATCAAAGGCGTCACGCACTGGCCACATCGTCATCGGGATGGGACACGCAATTGATGCAGCTATCCGGAACCCTGGTGCGTCGTGGAAGAAGGCGATAGATCGAAACAGGTCGATTGCGAACCGCGTCGTCATCGATACTCCTGACCCCTATCTGAATGCCGCAGTCCCCATGATGGCCTTTGCCACCGAGGGGACGTGGGGAGACCTCGCGATCCTTCACGGAGGGTGGTCCTGGCGGTATGCCTATCTAGGTTGGCGAGGCTGGTACGGATCCAATTGCTATGGGTGGACTGACCGCGTTCGCCGCTCGATCGAAAGCCACACATCGCTGGGGCTTGTGCGCGAGGGGGACGATCAAGGCGCGCTTTCGTCTCTGCTCGAATACCCTCCCGGCGTGTTCTACAACATGAACGAAGTCTTTTTCGACCAGACCCGACACTACTTCGAATACACAAACGATCTCGAGCTCATGCGCAAGATCTTTCCCGTGCTCAAGGGGATTGTCGCGTGGGAAGACCGGCGATTGCAGCCGGGGGGGCAAGGCCTGTACGAAAACAGCCTGAACACATGGATCAGCGATTCCCATTGGTATATCGGCGGGCAATGCACGCAGGCTTCCGCGTACATGCTGCGCGCTTACACCTTCCTTGCGCGGTTGGCCCCGCTGCTCGGCGAAGACGGGAAGCCCTTCGAACAGCAGGCCGAACGTATCCGGACGGCCTTGCAAGAACACCTTTGGATGCCCGATAAAGGCGTCTTTGCCGAGTATCGAGACACGCGCGGCAATCGCCTGCTGCATCCGGAACCCGAATTGCCGACGATCTATCACGCAGCGGAATTCGGCGCCGCGTCGCCGGAACAAATTGCGCGCATGCTGCAGTGGGCAGACCGCAGCCTTCGCCATGAGCCCACGCCCGGAGGCGGGCAACTTACCTGGAGTTCGAACTGGTTCCCGAACCGTGGGCGAACCTATACGCACAGCACCTACGAGATGGCGTATGCGGAAGAGTTCAACTTCGCGCTCACGAACTTCCTTGCAGGGCGGGCCGATGATGGCTACGCAATACTTCGCGCATCGCTCTGCGGGATCTTCAATGGGCCAACGCCCGGCGGCCTTGCATGCCATTCCTTTGTGGACGGCACACAGCGCGCCAACGATGAATTCACCGACGCGATCAGCATGTGGGGGCGTTGTGTCACGGAAGGCTTGTTCGGCATCGCCCCGGACCGCCCCAGCGGCGTGGTCAACCTGTCGCCGCAATTTCCGAAAGGCTGGGAACATGCTTCCATAAAGACGCCTGCCTTCTCTTATCGGTGGCAGCGAGCGGGCAACGCCGTGAAGATTCAATGGTCGTCGCCAGTCAAGACGCGAATTGCGTTGCGGCTGCCCATCGCCGGTGATCGGATAACTCGGGCCCTTGTAAACGGAAAGCGCGTAGACTCCGCCGTGGAACTTGGATTCCTCGGGACAAACTGGGCGAGAATCGAAACGGGCCAAGGGCATCGGGGCACTATCGCGATTGAATACGCGGGAGACCCGCCAGCCGTTATCGCGCCCGTGGAGTCGCCCAACCCTATGCCCGCGCCGGCTACTGTATGGGCAGCCCCCAAACAAGCGTCCCGCGACCTGACTTCTTGGTCGCTCATCGATCTGTCGCAAACATTCAATGCGAATGTAATCGACGTGCCACAAAAGATCGTTGAGTCCGCTACCCCTCCAGCCCCACCGGCAAGCCAAGTCGGCTTCTCTTATTGGAGAGATCACCTGACTCAATATCATGGAAGCCGCAATGAGCCCATCAGCGACGCCGCGTGGCGCGCGAAAACCGGCACGGACGGCGTGGCGTGGACAGCAGACGGAATCCCATTCAAGAGCGCCAAGGAGGGGCCCAATATTGGCGTGGTTACGCGTGTGGGCGGATTCCCCGAAGCGCTGACGTTTCCTGTCGGTAGTAAAGGCAACACGCTGTTTTTAATGCTGAGCGGAATGACGTTTCCCGCGCAGAGCCATGTGGCAAACCTTCGCGTCACCCTCACCTACGCGGACGGGCAGGCGGTCGCGCGCGACTTGGTGAACCCAACGGATA
>JBAZRU010000086.1:0-1485 GCA_041662805.1 Candidatus Hydrogenedentales bacterium
GTAGCCCGGTTTCCGTGCCGGGCGTTTTGACTTCTTGCTCTACCTCGCCCCCCGTGGAAGGCGGGCGCCGAATCCACGACGGCTGCTCGTGTGCGAATTCGCGCTGAATGCCAGCAACGCCGCGGACTGCATCTTCGTGCGGCGGAATATGGGTGGAAACAGAAGCCGTACCAGCGCATATTGCGTATGGAAATAGAGCGCGCACGGATGTGACACGTTCATCATCCGCCGTTTCGTCTCGTTCATCACAGGCCCGAAGTGAGCCCGCGTCAACCCGTGCTCGATGGCATACTCCGCGACACGGACAATCAGGCTTTCGTACGCGTGATGGGTTGTGGGCAACGTGCGGTCGAATGCGCCGTGCACCATGCGAAGCCCTTGGCCGGCCCGGACGAACGTGTGGTAGCCCATCACCTGGCCCTTCAATCGCGTCACGAAGTGAACCATCTCCGGCCGATCAATCCGGCACGTCTCCGCGACGATGCCGGGAAATAGCCCCTGAAACGGCGAATACACGATGCTTCGATTCACCGTCGACTCCATGCATGCCTGAAACCGGGATAGCATCGCCTCGGGGACGCGCCCGTGCCTCACTTCCACGCATCCGCCCTTCCGGGCATACTCCTTCAACTTTCGGTCCACACTGCCGTGCGATGCGACGAAATCTTCGACGCGCCCGAATCCTTCAAGATCGAGAATGCCATCCGCCACGTACGGATAGACCTGCCCGCCCGCGTGAAGCCACGCATTCTCCGGCCTGTCGATGACGACAACGCCGCACGAAGTGGACTTGAGATGCCGCAGCATGGCCGCCTGAACGGCCCCTTGGTCATGGCCACGGGCCACAAAGCCCGGATTGGCCGCGGCCTCTGCGCACAGACCGGCGCGAATCCATATGAAAGAAGGGAGTCCCACAAGATCGATGGGGATACGAAACGCGGGCGTGTCGAACACGGCCCTGCCGTAAGCGCGGCAGCGAATGACGAAAGCCAGCCCGGCAAGCTCTTCACCGGCGTACGCGCGCACCGCCTGAGGCGCCGTACCTCGGGCCGACAATCCCATAAACCGGTCGAAGACTTCCCAAATGGAATGGTCGACGCCGATATCGTCCAATGCGGCGTCGAAGACTCCACGCTCTTCGCGCGTCGCCGCTTTCGACGAGGCCACGATGCGCAGCGATGGCGCGCCGTTTCCCCCAACTTCGGATTCCACCGTTTTGAGCCCCCATGTTGCCGCGGGCACAGTCTACCCCTGTTTTCCCCTCCGCGCCACCCCCGCATCTTCTTGGATGCAATAAAAGTGGCATTCGTCATATACTTAGGGAAGAGTTTCCGAGGGAACGGGGATTGCCATCGAGACGGGAAGTGGTTATACTGTCACGATTGCCGAAACGGGGCAAGGGAATCGCTTTACAGAATACGCGAAAACTAGCGCGTTCCAACGGGGTGGTATCTGCTTAACCTTCTGAGAATGTTAGAATTGCAG
>JBAZRU010000086.1:1495-14953 GCA_041662805.1 Candidatus Hydrogenedentales bacterium
GTTGACACATTCGGCGTTCCATGTTATAACCAGTGTGATATGCCGCGCCGGGGATTGTATTGTCTTCAGGCGCGACAGGACAAGGTGGAGCCTGTGTGGGTGCACGGTGACGCGGCAACTATGCGAAGTCGCGGCGGCGTGGCTACCCGAACGAAGAAGGGAAAGCAAAGGTTCGCGGCGCTCCTCGTATGCCGTGAATCCTTCCTGGACAATGAGTAACTCGACTGTAAAACCCCCGAAGTCCTACGACGCTCGGGGGTTTTTCTGTTCGTATCAGGAGGTCTAAGACGTGATGTGCGTTAAGACATTGAACCGGACGCTTCGCGCGGTACGGCCCCTTCTCGTTGTGGCGGGCGTAATAGGCGCCTTGGCGGGCGTGGGATCAATCCCCGCCTATGCACAAACCGGCGACTTCGTCGCGACAAGCCCTGTGCCCGTTGGCGGCGTCGTCTCAGGCGTGGTGCCGCCACCACTTGATGTTACTTTCGCGGTTACCAGTCTCGTCCCGGCTCCAGGCGGCAACATCACCGGCTGGACGTGGGATTTCGGTGACGAGCCCACAATCACCAATCCGACCCCTATAACTCCGGTAACGCACACGTACGATACGGCAGGCACCTATACGGTGAAGTTGACCGTGACGTTCGACAATTCCGGGCCTCTGGAAATCATCAAGGAAGACTACGTCATCTTGACGGATGAGCCTGCCGCGGATATCGAGATCACCGATATGATCGCGGACACCACTTGTCTCCTGCCGTTGAACGACTGGATGCCGCTGTTTCGCGTTGCGATGAAATCTTCCAACGAAGAAGAAGAGCTTGCCTTTCACTTGATGGAATCGCTCTGGTGGGAGATCTGCCAAGACCAGACGGCTCCGGACCCTGGGCGCCCCTACGATGCCATCATGCGTGATGCAGGCATTGGCTGGTCCAGCCTAGATGGATTGGCGCTCCCCGACCTGCTCGAATTCAAGTGGGTGCGCGAGGACACTCTCGATGACCCTGCCGAGCGCTGGGGTGTCTACAGCGACGATGATGACACAATAGCCTACTTTGCACCCGACGGTACTCCGCTGGATGGGAACCCTGCAACATTTACTATGACTCCCGACTACCTTAACCGAATCTACAGGTATAGGTGGGACCTCATCGGCGGGGGCTCGCCACAGAATCCCGACTATCTGATGGGCACGTACGGGCCCGGCGGTGGCTATCGCAAAGGTGGACAAGCCTACATCCTCTTGGTGCGCACATCGGCTACGTGGCACCATGCGCTTACTCTGAGTTGCAAGGTCACCTTCGCACGGGCTGTTGTCAGAGATACAGGCGCCTTCCCCGTCAACGATGAAGGCAAACCTATCGACACCTACACACCCGATTTCTACGGTGACACCGTCGAAGAGCTCATTTGCAGCTCCTATGCGTCGTCTTTCAACACGTGGGACATTACGAGTACCTATAACACCGACTTCGATCCGACCTACTCCAATGCGTGGAATTGGCCCAACCGCATCTACACGCCAATTAGCGAATACCGCCGCCCACGCTTCGATGTCAGTGGCACGGCCTTCGATTTCGTGACGGGTGAATACCTTGACTTGCGTCGCCTGATTCCCACCGAACAGTTCATTCCCGTGATCGGCATCAACATGCACGGAGCCGCGACGCTGCGGGGCGACCCAGACCTTAGAGAAGTGAACGTGGTATTCACCGACATCGGTGGAAGCGCAGTAGGGACTCCCGGCAACGGCGGATTCAATCCTGTTCAGGGCTTCGAGACGTTAACGCGCTCGTACGTCGATTCATCGGACTCCGCCGTAGGCAACGACTTTGCCTTTAATGGCGCATGGGTCTGGCACGACACGAACGGAAACGGTCAGTTTGATCCGCCAACGATCACCAATCCGGGAATTACCTTCATCGACTATCCCATGTTTCCTGAAGAAATAGCCTTCATCCAGGATCCAGATCAGCGCAATCCCGGTTTGCCCCAATGGGAATATATCCCAAATCCGCCCGGAGGCGGCGACCCGTGGTGGAAGATAAAGCTGCGCATGGAATTTGGGCGGCGTCGTCCCACCTACGATACGACGCCTACCGGTTTGCTAGAACCGACTTCCGAATCGTTTATCGACGTAGGCGGTCAAGAAGCTCCGGCCAGCTTTGTCAGCGACTATTTTGTCGTGGTGCGTCCGGACAGCGGCTATACAGACACTTCGGGTCAGCCAGGCGATGGCGTCGGTTTGACGCTTGGCGCGGATTTCCGGTCCTTTATCGAACCTCGGCGCTTCAATCCGAACTTCCAGGACACGGGTGGGGCCGGCCACGAAGACGGTGGCATCTATGCCACCCCCATGATCCCTGCGGACAGTCTCATCGCCGAAGGAATACTGGTAAGTTCCATAAGCTGGCAAGAAGACCCGCGATGGCTGGCCGATGAGCCCTGGTGGCCCGAACGTACGCTGCAGTCGCGTAATGCCAAGCCGGTACGGACCGGTGCCGAATTCCACAACCTTGTGCTCAACTATGAAACCAACAACCTCTATTCGTACGTGACCGAACTCGAATACGGCGACAGCGACGGGAATTACAGATATGGGCTGGGTGTTGGCTCCCCGCGCGACGCCAGCAGTTTCCCGCCAGAGGACGCGATTGATCCAGTTACGACCCAGTTTGATTCGTGGATGGACCCGTTCGGCTTGATGGCCGCGCGTTTCCAGGACGTCCACTCCGTGGGCGTAAACCGGGCAGTATTCATTAGAAGTATTGGCAGTGTCGTAGTGGACGACCAGCAGTTTGGCTCCTTCCAATGGCCCTATGAGACTGTACCTTTCTTTAGTGCCGATTGGGATCTGCCGCCCTACGGTCCTCGCTCCTCATTCTTCACAGCGCCTCCCGTCCAGCCCACGCTAATTCAAGCGCTCAACTGGCCGGCGGTCTTGTTGCCGGACGAGTATCCTCACGAATACCAATGGGCCGAGGCGAACCGGCGAGCGCGCTATCTGAAACAGCACATTGAAATCCAAAGTTCGCCGGTGGCGATGTTGGGGGTCAACTTGTGCGCCACGGACGATCCGCGGGTCAACCAGTTTGCGCGGATCACGCTGGAGCAATTGACCGTTGCGTTCTGGGGGCCTGACTTTGATCCTTCGGATTTGCAGCCGGTTGATGTCCTCGGCGTAAATACGACCTCCGGTGTGGCGCTCATTGAAGACACCAATCGCGATGGCGTGTTTGGAAGCGAAGGAAGCCCCGCGGATCCGCTTTCGACGGATCTCGTGGTGCAGCTCACGGGCCTCGCATGGAAGACGGCTTCCGAACCCATCGATCTCAACGGAGACGGAGTCGCGGATGACTTGAACAGCGATGGCGTTGTCACCGCGGCGGACAATGCGTGGGTGCTTCGATTGCGCCCAACGTCGCCGTGGCAACTGCCGGTCATCGATGCGCCTGGAGGCAATGTAGGCACGGCCGCCAAGTCGGCAATCGTGGGCGCGTCGTCGGCGGGCGATAGTACGCGACTGGCCACGGAAGGCAAGGCCCTGCGCGAAAGTTCCAAGATAGACGGTGCGCTTGTCTCGGCCATTACGCCGACCAAGGTTGGAGACGGTTATTGGGCCAAGACGCCACAGACTGTCGAACTCAATGAAGACGGGTCCGATCCCGGCATTGTCTCAACCAAAGCCATTGGTCCCACAGGGAATGGCGCCGACGACTTGTTCGTAATCGTGCGCACTTCAGACACGATTAAACGCTTCGAACAGTTCCGGATTTTGATACCATCGACTCTGCCCAGCCGCACAGCGAGCGATCGCCAGGCGGGTATGCAGTTGACCCCCCAGACGCCAATCAGCACGGCCATTTACCAACAGACCCATCCCGAAGAAGGTCCCGTGGCGCATTACTACGCCCCAGACCCCTTCGGGTACGACATGCTCGAAGCAAATGTTGGCGTCAAGATCACCGGACTCACCGGCACGGGCCAAACGATCGTCAAGAACAGCCCTGACACAGCCGTGCTGGGTCTCGACATCAGCACGAACCGCGGCGAAGCCGTCGGCACTGCTGCGCAAGGCGAGGTTGGCAACGGCGCAGCCGGGACGTTCTCGGTGCCGGGCGCTACGTGGACAGCCGGCGCCTTCACAGGCTACTTCCTGATAGACCGCCAATTCGAGCAGTATCTGATTACTGGAAACACGAGCAACACATTAACGCTCGAAAGCGGAACACCCCGCAATGGTCCATTCCGCGTCGTGCGCGACCCGTCCTTCCTCGAACAGCTCATTGTCGAATTTTACGACATCGGTAACGATGGAAAATTCAGGCTTGCAGACGACTTGCTTCCCTTCGACGCCGACCCGGCCAAGAGCGGCGTGGCGCTCTACCGCGACAACGATTACGACGGCGAGGAAGGAATCTTCGATGCCGCCGACATTCCCGTGCAATTGGACTATGCGCCATTCCGGATCGGTCAGGCTGGCGAACCGAGCACGCAAGTCATGCTGGTGTTCTCGACTCCCGGCACGGACAACGTCCCGATGGCGCGTGCCGCGCAGACGCGTCACCGTCAGTGGGTGCATGATAGCTTTGGCACCGGGACAAACGACGACTCTACCGGGAACGACTTCTTCGTCGTGATTCGCACGTCCGATACGCTCGAAGCCGGTGATGACTTCAGTGTCGGCATCGTTTCGTGGGGTCCGAACACGCCCACCGAGCCCGATCCCGATACGTTCCCACCACCTCCGGCAGCGCGCAACGGCGAGTTCGACGTGTTCAGCGAATTCCCATGGGCAGCCAGGGCAGTCGGTTTGATCACGTTCTTCCAGACCGAGCAGTACTACAAGCAGTATCCGGAGCTGGATAACAGCGGGTTCAACTTTGTGCGTTCGACGGTGAACAAGGCCGAGCAAACCCGCACGGTCACTGGCGTGAGCCAGCAAGGCCAGGTGAACGATGTCCTTATCACGACCGTCGTTCCGAATCAGTTGCCGAAGACGATTCCCGGTGGTGGTCTCAACCTCCTGATCACCGGCCAGAACTTCGGCACGTCGCCGACAGCTTCGATAGACGGCGTGAACCTGACGATCGTGACGTCCAGTTCGACGTCGATTACCGCAACGATCCCGGGTGGCACGACCATGGACCCGGACAATAACGCCACCGCGACTTTGCGCGTAACCAACTCGCAAAACAGCAAGTTCGGCTTGTACGCTGCGTTCATCATCGGCGGGTCCGGCGGAGTGGCCCCGTCCATCACCGGGGTGTCGCCTTCCTCCGGTGCCAGTTCCGTGTTTCCCGTGACGATTACGGGAAGCGATTTCGTGAATCCCAAGGTGTATTTCGGCAGCACGATAATGCCGGTTCAGTCCTACACGGCTAACCAGATCATTGTCAGCTTCCCCGTGGGTGGCCTGCCGACAACCGGCGCCCTGAACGTGACGGTCCAAAACCAGCCGTCGCTGCTGTCGACCACCTTGACCAACGGGTTCAACTATATCAATTCCCCGGGCGGCGGTACCGGTGGTGGCTTCGGAGGTGGAGGCGGATTGCCCGGCGGCGGATGCTTTATCGCAACGGCTGCCTACGGTACGCCGTTCAATGAGCACCTGGATGCATTCCGGTCGTTCCGCGACGCGGTGCTGTTGAAGTCGGCCCTGGGCACGGCCCTTGTTGACGCGTACTACACGACGAGCCCGGCGATTGCCGATGCCGTCGCAAAATCCCCGGCGGCGGCATGGCTGGTCCGTCTCGTCCTGACTCCTGTGGCGTGGGTCATCGAAATGCCTGCGCTGTTGCTGATGATACCCGTTGTGTTTGCCATTGGCCGAGCCGTCCGGCGCAGAAGCCGCCGGGCGGCTTGCGCCTCCTGAGCAAGCACTGCCATGATGAGATGACCTGAATAGTCGCATACGTGTGGCCTGGACCTAAGCGAGAGAGAGGATATGCGTACAGTGAGCAGCAACCCCCGGACTATCTTTCGCATGGCGTTTTGCGTGCTGGCAACCTTGACGCTGGCGACTCACGCATTTGCCTTCTATCCCTTCGGCTTCTTTGACACCCAAAACGGTGGAAGCCTTACCTTTGTCAAGTGGCCGCTCGACGTGCTCGACGTCAACGGCGACGGCGACGTGAACGGTCCGAACGAAGGCGTTGAACTGAACTTCGAAACGGGCAACGGGGATGACGGTTTTACAACCGCCGAAGTCGACAAGGTATTCGCGGGTTACGAGGAGTGGGAGAACGTATCTACCGCGTACATCGCGTTTTTTCGGGGGCAGGACATTGTCGACCCCGTGGAATTGACTGCCGACGTCACCCAGATTGATGCCTTCAACGTGGTGGTCTTTGAGTCTACCGCGGATATCGCAGCTGGGCAATCGCTCACAGGCGGCTCGTTGGGAATTACGCTGGTAACGAACACCTTCGAAGACGCCCAAGTTACGATTGGCGGCTCGACTGTCCTGATGGAGGGAGCTCAAATGCTCGATGTGGACACCGTCATCGCGCAGACGGCTAGAGACATCGAGATAACCGACCAAGGCCCCATCCTCAAAGGGATCAGCACGACAGGGGCAGGACTCACCATTGGAATGGGCTATAGCCCGCTTCACAATTTCGACCCCACGGACTCGGCCGCCGAAGGCACCAACATCGAAGACAGAGTCATGGCGCTGCGCAACGCTGACGGAACGCTCGGTCTGCGTGGCGTTACCTCCAGCATGTACAACGATTTCAGCTACTATAAGGAAGAGAGCGGGGCGCTGACAGATTCGCACCAGGATCTCGCGCCCGACGATATTGCCGGCCTTACCTTCATCTATCCCCGCTCTGACGTGGACATCTTCTTCAATCTCGACCAGCGCGCGCGCACGCAGACCCGTCAAGGCTTGCCCTCGCAGCCGCTTGCCGGCACCTGGATACGCGCCTGGTGCGACGCGGATAACAATTCGGGCACCTCGCGCGTGCCTTTCGTGGACACGTTCACCGGGTACTACGAGAATGTCGCCAATACCGATTTCCGCGGCCACTTCAAGCTGAAGGGACTCTTCAAGCAATTGGAGACGATTACCCAGACGACGTTTCAGCCAACCTACACGATCTCTTCCAGCGAGTTCCTGCCGGATATCTTCGGAGGCGATGAGCGGGCAGAGTACGACAACACCCATCAGGGCGCAGGCTTTGGTTTCGACACGCTCTTTCCCGCGGAAGTCTTCAGGGAAGGCGAAAGCGGCAACTTGCTCGGCCTTCAGAACGTCAATCAGGGCACTCCCCTGCGCTTCGACCTGAATACCCGCAAGATCGTCAGCGCAACGACCGGAAAGACGCTCGACGTCTTGCTGGCTTCCGGCAAGCCGATGTTTGGCGAGGAGAACCAAACCTGCCCGCTAAACGTGGTCGTTTCGGGCATCAATGCCGTTGAAGGACCGAAGGTGCTCCGCGAATTGCGCGACAGGGTGTTGCTGAGCAACGCAGTGGGCACAGCGCTCATGGACGCATACTACCGCGCGGCCCCCACCATGGCGGACTACCTAATCCGGCATGCCGGCGTGCTTGCTGCCGCACGAAGCATCATGAAAGGCTTCGAGTGGATGGTTGTCCACGCAGAGGTGATGTGCGTCGCAGTGGGAGCACTGCTGGCCGCCATGATGCTGCGCAACCGGATGCGCCGGAGAGCCTTGACCGCCGCCGCGCTCCTTGTGATGGCTTCTGTTCCGTTTGCCCAAGCTCAGATGGTTCCCTTTAAGGACATTTCCGACATCGTGGCAGCATCGGACGATGTCGTCCAGGGCACGGTCGAGACGACCAATACCTTCGCCACGGACGATGGCCTGCAGATCTACACGGACGTGACCATCAAAATCGAAGACACGGCCAAAGGCAAACTGAACAAGAGCAGTGACATTCACCTGCGCCTGCCGACGGGACGGGTCGGCGCCATTGGACGCTCGTCACAGCAACTGCCCGAATTTGAGCAAGGCGAAGAGGTCTTCCTGTTTCTCCAGGACAGCCGATCATTCGACCACGTGTGCACCGGCGCGAAAGTAGGCAAGTTCGCGGTGAAGACCGACAGTGAGACAGGCGAGAAATTCGTCGTGCCCACCGTCCTGCCCGCCTACAACCGCCTCGTGAAAGAGACGCCGAAAATGGCGAAGCGTGGCGTGAACGTGAAGTCCGTCGGAACTGACGGCAAGACCAAGGACGCCGCCTCTACCGAAGAGGGGCGCATCGTAGTAGGATTGGAAGACTTCAAGTCCTACATCCGCACGATTGACAAAGAGCAAAAGAAGCAAGAATAAGCAGCCCCAAGGAAGCAAGACCTTTTCGACTCCCCGGAAGACACGTCTTCCGGGGAGTGTCATCTCCGGGGAGGTGTAACCCGATGTCCTGACGGGGTCAATTGGCAGTGATGGAACTCTCGGCGAATGAACGGGTTGTGGGCTAGTGCCAACGCGCGTCCTCAGGGCAACCTGCTTTACTTCGATTTCCACGCTCATGTAGACTCTATCCTTGGCTGAGAGCGTGACGCGCGACTTTCCCGGAAGACCATTTGGCGTAGGAGCCGCGTCAACCATGCAGCCCTGATGCGCGTTAGTCAGATTGACCGGAACGTGTTGGAATCGCACCACTTGAAGCACGTTCGGAGTTGCCGGAACACCCGCGAGCGGCGTCGAGGAAGAGTACGGCGTGCAGGCTTGCTCAAACGGAATCGAACACAGCACCCCATTGACCACTTCCGGCCAATGGTGTCATTCTCGTATACGACAGTACTCGCTCCCGAATGGGAGTGAGCCCCGAGGCGTAATGCTGCTTGTGAGTAGGAAACCGTAATGGTCAAAGGATTGCTCATACGACAGGTCTTCATGGCCATCGACTTGTCATTGGCCCTTCTCGTCGCTTTTGCGATCTACATGGTCAGCGCCAAGATACTGGACACCAGCGCGGTCGCCAATCCACAGCCCGGCGAAAATGCCGTGGCCACGACGCCGTTTGAAGTGAAGCGCGTTAAAGAACGCGGGGTCTACGATAGCATTGTGACCAGCGGCATGTTTGGCCCGGCAGGGCAGGTCGGCAAGCCCGCCGGCGAAGTCGCGGGGCCCGCGAAGGAAGTCACGGCGCCACCGACGCTCAAACTGTACGGAACCGCCGCATCGACGCCCGCGGACCCCTTGGCAACGGCCGTGATCGAAAACGCGGCAGCCAAGACCCTGGTCAAAGTGGCGACGTACTATCTGGGACAGCCGGTGACCGATGAGCTCTCGCTGCTTGAGGTGCACCCACGCAAAGTGATCCTCTTGAACAAAGCGAAGAACGAGCGTCAAGTCTTGGCCATGGCCGACACGTTTATGGCATCGCCGCAGACGCCGGCAGCGCCCAGTCTGCGCGATAACCCCATGCGCGCGGCAGCGGCAGCGAACCATCCCACCATAAAGCGCCAAGAAGTGGCGCAGGAACTGTCGAGCACGTCCTATCAAGACTTGATGGCCCAATTGAATCCCCGGTTTCAGACCGATGAAAAGGGCAATGTCCTCGGGATAACCTCCGACAGCATGAGCAGCATGCCCTTGCTCGCGAAAGCGGGTCTTCAGGACGGCGATACGGTGGAGAGCGTCAACGGCATGAAGATCCGCAGCGATCAAGACCTCGTTGAAGTGTTTAACAAGTTTTCCAGTGAGAAAACCATTCGTCTAGGCATCGTACGCGGTGGAGCGCCCAGAATGCTCTCAGTCGGATTGGAGTAGCGGAAACCACAATGGACGTATCAACTCAGCGGTCGGGGAAGCGGTCTGGAACCATGAAGACTCGGATATCGGCCCTCATGCTCATGGCAGGATTCGCATTCTGGAACGGGGTGGCAACAGCCCAAACGGACGAGCCGGAACGGCTCCCAAGGCCGGACCGTGTGCAATTGGTGCAAGCGCAACCGGGCGAAGCGCCCATTGCCGAAGAGCACGTAGATCCAGCCATGGCGGAGAATGTGCAAATCGACCAAGGCGCCGTGGATCCGAACGCCCTCGAGCAAGGAGTGGCGCCCGAAGAACCCGAAGGCGTCGTGGCCGAAGAGGCCCAACCCGTCGAGCCTGGACTTCCCGCTGCAGAGTCTCCGCCGCCACCGCCCGCGGGCGACCAGCGAGTGCGCCCACCGCGCCGTGGAATGGCCGTTCCGTCGCCACGTGGTCCGCAGGGAGCCCCTCCCACGCAGCAAGAAGCCGCCAAGCCGTTGGCTCCCGGCGAACTGCCGGTAAACGAAGCGCGTCCCAAGAACGGCGCGGAACTCACCGAACCCGTGAAGTTCGATTTCGACAACGCGGACTTGAGCAACGTCATTCAATCGCTCGGGCCGATGACGGGCAAGAACTTCGATATCGATCCCACCGTGGCGACGCAGAAGGTCACGATTATCACGCACACGCCTATCCCGCCCGATATGGTGTATGAAGTACTCGAATCCATCCTCGCGATGCGCGGGCTGCAGATGGTCCCGGCCGCCGGCGGCAACCTCATTCGAATCCGCCCGGTCGGGGAAGACTCGGAGCAGTCTCTGCTCCATACGGGAGAGCACCAGACCGCCGAGGGCTTCGACTCCTATTCGATGCATATCATCAAGGTGAGACACGCCGACGCAACCGAATTGGCTACCGTCCTCAAAGTGCTCGGGTCAAAGCAGGCGCAAGTAGACGCCTACGGCAAGACCAATACCCTGATTCTCTACGACAACGCCGCCGGCATTCGCAAGATGCTCGAATTCCTGAAAGAAGTCGATGTGCCCGGCTACGACGAAGTAGTCGAGTTCTTCACGCTGGAGTTCACGCGCGCCGAAGTGATTTCGGAGCAGATTCAGCAGGTTCTGATGGGCTCCGAGACCGGGGGAGCCCCGGGGGCGCAAGGCGTGCAGAATCCAATGATTCGTCAGCCCGCAGCCATCCAGCGACCGCCCACCCGAGGCGCAGTCCCCGGGCAGCGCCAGCAGACCATCGTGGGCTCGAATCCGTTGACCTTGCGCATTGTCCCCGACGAACGCCTCAACGCCCTCGTCGTGGTCGCGTCGCAACCGCTCATGGATCAAGTACGCGACCTCATCGAGCGGCTAGACTCGCCGACGCCATCCGAGTCGAATACGATTCGCGCGCGCCAATTGCTGCACGCTGACGCGGAGGCGGTCGAAACGGCGCTGGCAGCGCTTACGGGCTCAGCCCCGAGGCAGAGTAGCTCGCCTGGCGGTCAGCCAGGTGGTAGCCCTGGCGGCGCGATGGCTGCTCAGTCCGCCGCGAGCATGGGCGGCGCGTCGGGCGATGTTCAGCCCTTCGAAAAACGAGTCACCATCACGCGCTACGACGAGACCAACTCGCTGCTAATTATCGCGTCTCCCCAAGACTACAAGGTGCTCGATGCACTGATCGCGCAATTGGATGTTCCCGCGCGGCAAGTCCACGTCGAAGCGATCATCATGGAAGTCGGAATCACGGACAACTTCCAGCTTGCGGTGGAAAGCGCCGGCCTGACCGCAAACGATTACTTCGCGCTGAACAACGTCGTGAATCTGGCCAACGTCCTGACCCAAGGCCCCTTGTCGCTGACGGGTTCTTCCGACTCCAGTCTGTTCAATTTCGGCGTCATCGACGGCACAACGTCTATACGTACGACGGACAGCGCCGGCGTCACGACGGAGCAGATTGTGCCCAACGTCCCCTTCTTGATGACCGCCCTTGAGGCCCTCACCGCGCTGGACGTGTTGTCCCGCCCGAGCCTGACGACCGTGGACAACGAGGAAGCGAAGATTACCGTCGGTCAGAAGGTACCCTTCATCCGCAATTCGCAGCAGTCGCTGGGGGGTAACATCGGCGGCGTCGGCAGCGTATACAACAGCGTGGACCGTGAAGAGGTTGGTATCAAGTTGACAGTAACGCCGCAAATCAGCGAAGGCGACTACGTCAACATGAAGCTCGACGTTGAAGTGTCTTCGACCGTTGCGAGCGACGTCGGGCTGGATCCAAATTTGGTTGGTCCTACGCTGTCCTTGTCGCAAGTGACGAACAAAGTCGTGATTAAGGACAGTTCCACAGGCATTGTCGGTGGACTTATCAGCGAAACGACAGAGCGGTCCAACCGTCAAACGCCGCTGCTCGGCGACGTCCCCGGACTGGGCTGGCTGTTTCGTCGCAAAGACAACGGGCGCCAGAAGCGAAACCTGGTAGTTCTTGTGACGCCGCATATCGTCAAAAGCGGGATCGATTTCGACCGGTTCACCGAGGCCCAGATGGATGAAGTCACCAAGGCCAACATGGATGAGTTCTTCGAGAAGGGCTTGATCAAGAAGATCAAAAAGAAACATTACCTGCGCAACGAATATCGCCCGACGGAAACGGTCATGCCGAAGCTGAAGGGTCAAGACAATTTCGAGCGCGGCGAGGCCCCTGAAGGGCAGAGGTAGAAACGTGCCTGCGACGCAACGAGCGTTGTTGCTCGGCGAGATACTCCTGGAACTGGCCCATGTCCATCAGGAACAGATAACCGAGGCGCTTGAGCTACAAAAGATTCGCCCCAAGCGTATTGGCGAGATTCTCATGGATCTCGGATACGTGGAGGAGGATCATGTACTCGAAGCGCTGAGCCGCCAGTTCGCGATCCCATTCGAGCGCGACATCAAAGGCCAGCTCGACAGCTCGCTCTCGACCAAAGCCCCGATCAATTTCATCCGCGAATATCGGATGGTGCCCTTTCGGCGAAACGGCACCGCCTTTTACATCGCCCTGAACGACCCGGTGAACCTCCTTCCCCTGGACGACCTGCGCCTGCTCCTTGGCGGACCGGTGCTCCCGGTGCTCTGCCGCGACGAAGAAATCCAGGCCGTTATCGACGGCTACTTCGACCAGCAGGGCGAGAACGCACGCGACATGATCGACACGATCGTCCTTTCCGGAAACGAAGACGAAGGGGAAGTCGCTACGCTCGACGCCTTGGATTCCGAGCGCGACCTGTTGGATCTCGCCAACGAAGCGCCCGTGATCAAGCTCATCAACCTGCTCATTTCCGGCGCCGTGAAAGAACGTGCGTCTGATATTCACGTGGAGCCGTTCGAACGCGACGTGCGCGTCCGGTACCGCATCGACGGCGTGCTGTACGAGAAGCTGTCCGTGCCGAAATCGCAGCAGGCAGCCATCACGTCGCGCATCAAGATTATGGCCAACCTGAACATCGCCGAACACCGGCTACCCCAGGACGGCCGTATCAAAATTCGCTTGAGCGGCAAAGAGATCGACATCCGCGTATCGGTGATCCCCGTGGCTTACGGCGAACGCGTCGTGATGCGTATTCTCGAAAAGGGAAACTTCCTTTTCAGCCTCGAACAACTTGGCATGGACCCGCTCGACTATAACCTCTTCGACAAACTCATCCAGAGTTCCCACGGCATTCTGCTGGTGACGGGGCCGACGGGATCGGGTAAATCCACCAC
>JBAZRU010000087.1:0-1046 GCA_041662805.1 Candidatus Hydrogenedentales bacterium
ACAACCAAAACAGAAGACGGAGCGGAATTCAGGGACTGACCCAAGCGGAGCGAGCGCAGGGAGCGGAGACGGGTCTGTCCCTGATTTCCGCGGGCTTACACCCATGCCGGACTTCGGTGTCATCTGCCGTTCGCCGCCCTCAAGGAGTGCAACGATCTCGCACTTATATATGGGGGGATAACATTCGAGGGCCGGACAATGACGATGCAATCCTGTTCCCGATCCCTGGACTCCAGACCAAGAATGCGGACGGCCTCTGCCAGGGGCCTGTGCAGTTCTGCTCCCAGCCTCTGGGCTCCAGACCTCGGACCCGCGCATGGGAGCCCCCCCTTGAATCGTCAAGGCGTATGGGAGACCCCCTTGAACCGTCAAAGTGCATGGAACACCCCCTTCGAATCGACAAAGCCGATGGGAGACCCCCTTGAATCGTCAAAGTGCATGGGACACCCCCTTCGAATCGACAAAGCCGATGGGAACCCCCCTTGAATCGTCAAAGCGGCATGGGTGCACCCCCCTGCAGAGAACTCGGGCGTGGCCCCCCTGTGCGCAACGTCTTGGCCCCCAATCCAAGATCCAAAGATCTAAAATCCAAAATTCTCCACCCCCCTGAATCGTCAAATTGCATGGGACCCCCCCGGGGGCAGAATTGGGCGCGGCCCCGGTCTACGCCGACGAGGCGTTACCTCGGGCCCCTTTGTTCCCTTTCCGGGAATGAATCGGTACAATGCCCGGTGGGATGTCCTGGGTGGCGGACGGAACGGGGTGGTTGAAAGGGGCAACCATGACCTTGCGCGATGATGCTCTTGCCTATCACTGCAAAGGCCGGGCGGGGAAGATCGAAGTCGTCTCGACCAAGCCGTGTCAAACGCAGCGGGACCTCTCGCTCGCCTACACGCCTGGCGTTGCCACGCCCTGTTTAGCCATACAGGACAATCCCGACGACGCGTATCGCTACACGTCGAAGGGTAATCTGGTCGCCGTTATATCGAACGGCACCGCCGTCCTCGGCCTGGGCGACATCGGTGCGCTGGCCGGCAAGCCCGTCA
>JBAZRU010000087.1:1056-11251 GCA_041662805.1 Candidatus Hydrogenedentales bacterium
CTGAATTCGCACGACCCCGAAGAGATCATCCGGGCGGTCAAACTCATGGAGCCCACTTTCGGGGGAATTAACCTCGAAGACATCAAGGCGCCGGAGTGCTTCCTCATCGAGGAGCGGCTCAAGGCCGAAATGGATATCCCCGTCTTTCACGACGACCAACACGGGACGGCCATCATCTCCGGAGCGGGTCTCTTGAACGCCGTGGAAATCGTCGGCAAACGGCTCGATGAGATCAAGGTCGTATTCTGCGGGGCGGGCGCGGCGGGCATTGCATGCGCGAACTTCTACGTGAAGCTCGGCGTCAAGCGCGAAAACATCATCCTCTGCGACAGCCAGGGCGTCGTGTTCAAAGGCCGCACGAGCGGCATGAATCCGTACAAAGAGGCCTTCGCATCGGACACCGATGCGCGCACCCTCGAAGACGCCTTCCGCGGCGCGGATGTATTCGCGGGCCTGTCCAAGGCGAACCAGGTGACGCCGGAGATGGTGCGGTCGATGGCCGCCAATCCGATCATCTTTGCCATGGCGAATCCCGATCCCGAAATTCCCTACGAAGACGCGATGGCGGTGCGCAGCGACCTGATCATGGCGACGGGCCGTAGCGACTATCCGAACCAGATCAACAACGTGTTGGGATTCCCGTTTATTTTCCGTGGCGCGCTCGACGTGCGTGCGCGGGCCATCAACGACGAGATGAAAGTCGCCGCGGCGAAGTCGCTTGCAGAATTGGCCAAGGAGCCTGTCCCGTATCAAGTGATGAGGGCGTATCGCGTGGATCGGTTGCAGTTCGGGCGCGAATACATCATTCCGAAGCCCTTCGACCCGCGCGTGCTCCTGTGGGAAGCGGCGGCGGTGGCGGAAGCGGCGATGAAGAGCGGCGTGGCGCGGCTGACCATCGACATCGACGACTACCGGGAGCGCCTGGAAGCGCGGTTGGGCCTCGCGCGCAAGGTCATGCGCGTCGTCATTAACAAGGCGCGCAAGGAACCGAAACGGATCGTGTTTCCCGAGGGCGACCATGCCCCGATTCTGAAGGCCTGCGAGGCGATCCTCGACGAAGGCATGGCGCAGCCGATCCTGCTCGGATCGAAACAGCGCATCGCCACCATCTGCGCGGAGCTCGGGCTGAATCTGCGCGGGGTCGATATCATCGATCCGAAGGAAACGGATAAGCACGATCACTATGAGCAGGCGTTCTACGCGATGCGCCAGCGCAAAGGGGTCACCCTTCAGCGTGCACACGAGCTCATGCTGATGCGCAACTACTTCGGCGCGATGATGGTGCACCTTGGCGAGGCGGACGGCTTGGTGTCGGGCTTGACCAGCAGCTATGCCGATACGATGCGTCCTGCGCTGGAAGTCATCGGGCCAAGGCGCGGCGTGAAGCGCGTGGCCGCCATGAGCATGGTTGCCACGAAGGACAAGCTCTACTTCTTTGCCGACGTGGCCATGAACGTGTTGCCGTCAGCCGAAGAGCTGGCGGACATCGCCATCCTATGCGCGAGGGAAGCAAAACGATTCGACGTGGAACCGCGCATCGCCATGATCTCGTTCAGCAATTTCGGCACGGCGCGCTATCCCGAGTCCGAGATGATGCGCGTTGCGACGGAACTGGTGCGCGAGCGCGATCCCAGTCTTATGGTGGACGGCGAGATGCAGGCGGATACGGCGGTAACGCCGGAAATCCTCGAAGAGAAGTTCCCATTCAGTCGATTGAAAGGCGGGGCCAATATCCTCATTTTCCCGTGCCTGTCCTCGGCCAACGTCGCGTACAAGCTTGTGCAGCGACTGGGTGGTGCGGAAGTGGTCGCGCCGATCCTGCTCGGAATGCGGAAGCCGGTTCACATCCTTCAATACGGCGGGTTCAACGAAATCGACGTGATCAACATGACGGCCATCGCGGCGGTCGAGGCCCAAACCGCCGAAGCCTAGAGCCTCGCTCAACGTTTCGGCACAATGTGGTACGTTTCGCCCCATGCCAGCGGCACGGTGGGGAATTCGGCTTTGACTTGGCTGTAATTGAGGCCGAGGAAAGTCTCGTCACCCCAATAGGGGACGCGGTCGTTCATCTGGTGGCCGAGTTCGTTCTCGTGGCCGGGGATGACCAATTGCGGATTGAATCCGCGCACCATGCGTAACAGGTCGTTGGTCCAACAGTTGGTGAGCAGCAAATCGACTTTGTGGTGTTCGCGCACCGCGTCGATCCACTTGAAGTCTTCCTGGTAGTCGGGGTAGGGGTCGTTAATCTGATCGCCGTTGTGCGCGAACGACAAACCCTCGGGCGAAATGACCAGCGTGACGTTGTTGGGCACGCCGCCGCTTTGATACTGCTGACCGGGATAGATGACAACGTCCAATTCGCGCGCCCCGTTTTGAATCGCCAGCTTCTGAATCGTGTGGGCTTCGCGCTTCAGGTGGGTGATCGATTCGTATAGCGGCGAACCCTTCAACACCGGTTCAGGCGCGACGACAGGCTTGCCCTGCTTGACAAACAACTCGACGACCGAAGGATCGGTGTGGTCGCCGTGCTCGTGGCTGATGAACATGACGTCGCACTGCTTCACAATGCGCTCAACGGTCTCCAGCGGAATCGGAAACCCAGGCGAGTCCACGCGCTCGCGCGATCCGTCGGCCTTGTCCCACCGAAACCGGCTCGGGCCCCGATAGAGATCGAAGGCCACGGTGATCGACTGCGTCCGCACGACGAAGCCGTGATTGTAGAACTTCCAAACCTGCAACCCCGCCGCCGGATGCGTGCTCTCGAGTTGCGCTGCGGCCTGCGCGATGCGCGCATGAAAAAACTGCTGTACCGCCGCACGGTTCGGCGAATGCGTGTCGTGCAACACGGCGTCGATCAACCGCAACGCCAGTGTGCGCTCGCGCGGCTCGGGATACGCCGGTGGACACGCCTCCAACGTCTTGCTCACCTCCGCCAGAAACGCCTCCTGCTGCCGTGCGATAAACGCGTCATCCCCCGCACCCAAGGTTGGCGTGACGACCGGCGCCGCTTCGCCCGCGTGTGCGACGGCGAAGGCCGCCATGGCAATCAGTATGGTGAGCAAGAATCGTGTCATGATAATCGTCCCAAGTTACGGCACTATCGCCTTGATGCCCGTCATCGTGCAGAAGTCTATCAGTGCCCCGGCCAGTTCTTCGCCGTAGCCGAGGCAAGCGTATTCGTTGTTCCAATGCTCCATCAAGATGTTCGAATCGCCTTCGTACTTCACGAAGCCGTGCGGCCAGAAGGGAATGCCGCATTCGGCGCGGCGCTTTTTGATCTTGTCCTTCGGCGGTTCGAAGATCGTGCACGGCACGATGACCATCTCGAAGTTGCCGTTGCTGCGTCCGAGGCGCGCGAGGCAGCCTTTGCCCACTTTGCACACCAACTCAACGGACAAGCCTCCGGCCTCACCCTCGGTGGGGATGCCGTGCTCGGCGAACCCCGCCGGGCCCAGCTTACCCGCCAACGACGGCGGGCACGCGCCGTCGCCGATAATCTTGATCTCCTTCGATTTCGTATCCACGTGTTGCAGGTCGCCGTAGTAGACCGGGTCTTTGCTCAGTTTCGTCAGCAGGAACACCGAAAGCGCGGTATTGAAATCGCCCAATGTCGAGCAGCCCCATCCGTCTTCGAGCATCATGCTCTGCGCGAAACAGGTGGCGCTGTATTCGTCGCCGAGACCGGGAAACGACTGGATGGTGTAGAAGTCCCAGTGGTTCTTCGTGACTAGCTTCCGCAACGCAAGATAGAGCCGTATCGAACGCTCGTTGATTGGGCCTTTATCCGGAAGTTTTCCGAACAGCTTCTTGATGCGGGGCTCTATCGCGCGTAGCTCGGCAGGTGTAATGGACTTCGCGGTCTTCAACAGTTCGGTGGTGTCGCGCGAATCGATGTCCACGCCAAACATACGCATCCACTGCGATGGGTCGGCCACGCCGCATGTCTGTCCCATGCCGCGTCCGCCAATGGCGCCGATCGTGGACATGTTGAGCAGGTTCTTCAAATGGGCCGCGCGGCAGAAGCTCGCGATCTTCGCAACCTCGCGTGCGTCGTCCGCCGCTCCGTACACAAACGTGTGCGGTATGCCGACTTCCTTCAACGCGCCGTGCAACACGAGCCCGCCGACGGGACGCCATCCCTGCGAGCCGGGGTGTGTCCAGATCGACACCGGCTTGCCCGTCATCGCGTAGTCGCGGATGGCCGCAACCATGTGCGCCGCCCACACCCACGTGCCGGAAAACAACACTACGCCGTCCACGCGCTCGTCGCGTTTGAATTTTCCAAAGGCCTCGCGCGCCTCTTTCTTGGAAGCCACGACAACGTCGTGTTCTACCAGCGCCACACCCGCATCGCGCAACGCCTTCTTCGCTCGCGACACAATCTTTTCGTCAATGAAGGGCGCCCCCATCGGATCCTTCAATCCGTCTTTGTGAACGCCGTAGGTAATGAATCCGATTGTGGGCGTGATCATGAGAAGCTCCTTTGCAGGTCTCGCATCGCGGGATAGAGTTGCTTGTATCGTGAAAACATATCGTCATACCGCGCGGCGCGCGCGGAATTCGGTTCGACGGCGTCGCCCGTGCGGACCCACGCGTCTGCGATGTCGCGCGCGGGAGTTCCCGTATCGGCGGAGCGCGCCAACATCGCCATGCCCAGGCACCCCGCCTCGGTAACTTCCACCGTCGTGATGGGACGGTGAAGCACGTCCGCCTTCAGTTGCGTAAGCCGCCGGTTGCGCGAACCGCCACCCACGGCGCGAAAGTCACTGACGACGACGCCCGCCTGCGCGAGGATGTCCACGTTTAACCGCATCTCGAAGGCCACGCCCTCCAACAGCGCGCGCAACACCTCGCCGCGCGTTGTCTGAAGCCGCAACCCGAACAGCGCCCCCGGTGTCTCCGTGTCGAAGAAGGGCGTGCCCGACGGCGTGAAGTAGGGGAGGGCCATGAGTTCACCCGGTACCGGAGGCAGCGTTTCGAGAATCAGGTCATACGCATCGCGCCCCGTGCGTTGCGCCTCCGCGCGCTCCACTCCGCCCCATTGTTCACGGAACCACTGCAAAATATTGCCGCCGGTGAGGCTGAACGCCACGGTCGTGTACATGCCGGGCAGCGTGAAGTCGTAGGTGCACAGATTGCCGTTGAACAACTCGGGCGTGAATGCCGCGCTCGGCAACATCGGGCAGATACATTCCACGGTACCGGTCGCGTACATCGCGCGCCCCGGTTCCACGACGCCCGCGCCCAGCGCGGCGCACGGCTGATCGTGACCGCCCGCGATGACGCGCACGCCCGGCGGCAGCCCAAGCTCTTGTGCCACACGCGCCGGAATCTCGCCCACCACGGTCCCGCTCGGCGCAAGACGCGGCAACTGCGCGAGGTCGATCCCCACGGCGTCGATCACGTCCTCTGACCACGCGTGGCGCGTGACGTCGAACATCATCGTGCGTCCCGCCAACGGCCAGCTCATCGCCGGCTCCAATCCAAGCCGCGCATGCATCAAATCTTCGAAGCAATGGAACCGCGCCGCGCGCGACCATACATCAGGCCGCTGCTCGCGAAACCACAGCAGTTTGTACAATGTGAACAAGGGATGCGCCGTGTGGCCTGTGATGCGATAGAGACGCTCCACGCCAAAATCCGCTGTCCATTCGCGCGCGATGCGCGCGGGACGCGCATCGGAGGAAACCATCGCGTTGGCCAGCGGAACGCCCGACGCGTCCACAGGCGTCACGGCCTCGCCCTGGCTCGATATACCCAGTGCACGCGGCGGATCGGACGCGCACGCTGCCGTGCATTCCGCCAGCACGGCCACGGCCTTGTCGCACACCTCGCGCGAATCCAACTCCGCCGAGCCCGGTTCGGGAAAGTGAAGTGGGTAATCGCGGTAAGACGTCGCAAGCGTGCGGCCTTCCTCATCGAAGGCGACTGCCTTGCACCGCGTCGTGCCGATATCCAGTCCGATATAACTCATGCCGCGTCCCGCCGGTACCAAAGGTTCAGAAATTGGGCCGCGGCACGTTTCATTTCCTCGAATACAATGGACTCGCGGTACAGGTGCGTCGAGTATTGGAGCGACGACGCGCTCGTCAAATCGGCGTTCGGTCCCAACACGCCCTGCGCCGCCAACTCGCCCGCAACGGCCGCCCCTGCAACCTTCGCCGCGTGAAGCGCCATGTCGCGCAACAGCGCCGGCGCACTGTCGCGTTCCAGCAAGGTCCAGATGTTTGCCTTGCACACGCCGTCGTCGAACAGATGCGCGACCTGCTCGGCAGGCACCGACGACACCCCGTGCAGGCACACGCGCGTGCCCACGAGGTCGCGAATGCGCCGCGCCATGTCCGCGTGGTAGTGCAACGTCGCCGCGGACGCGCGGTGCTCCGTGCCCAAGTTCGCGACGATGATGTCCACACCAGTGCGACGGAAGTACTCGTCGGCGCTCTCCGGTGTCGTCAGCGCGTTGCGCTGTTCGCCTGTGGCCTCGGCGATCTCGTCGCATGCGCCTTCGATGAAGATCTCGTGCTTGTGCGCTTCGACGAACCGCGCCGTCGCTTCCATGTTTTGCCCGAACGGCAGTTCGGAGGCGTCGTACATGATCGACGAAAAGCGCCCCATGTCCCAGCCCAGCAACTCCTCGTCGAGGTCGTATTGAATGTGATCGAGATGCGCCATGACGCGGAGCCGCTCAAAGGGCGAACCCGGCGCGGTGAGCACATCGAGATTCGCGAGGAACAACCGCAGTCCAATATCCCAACGCTTTGTGCGTGTGTAGTTGGCGCTCTGCGTCCGCGACGGATACCGGTTCGTGAGGGCCAGTATGACGGGCAAGTCCGGCACGCCAATGCGGTTGGCGTGATCCAGCGCCGCCGCGAGCACCGCCTCCGTCGTCGTCTGATTCTCTGTGCCAAACGCGGGCAGCACCCAGCGTTGCTCCGCCGCCCACGCATACGTGTCGCATACGGCGTTACGTTCTAGAAGTAAAGGCATCTTCAATTCCTCGCGCTTATTCTACGGCATCACTCATAATGCACGCCTTGCACGGCGGGCGGGTTTTCTAACCCGCCACTCTTCTTGTTACTGCAAGGTCGCCACAAGCGGCGGGTTAGAAAACCCGCCCTCCGCGGAATGGGTCCGTGCAGGTCCGTGTTCGTCCGCCCCTTTGCAACTACTTCCCCACCTTCCGATACTCCACCAACACCGACCCCGGCATTTCGCCAACCTCCAATTCAATCCCCTGCAAATCCGCCCCCTTCATCCTCGTGCTCGGATTCGGCAAATACCCCGGCGACACCGTCACGTCATACTCCGCCTCCGCCTCAATCTCGCGCAACGCACACCTGAACCCCGTATACGGCGATTGATGCCTGCGGAACGCGACCACCATCCCGTCGGTTTCATTCGTCCGGTGATACTGAAGCACGCACCAGTCTTTCGGATTCGTGGTGATTTCGGTGAGCGCGTACAGATTGCCGAAGTAGTATTTGCGGATGCGCTTGCCCTCGGCGATTGCCGCGCGAAGCAAGTCGCGCGGATACGTCTCGGGCCGCGTGTCCTCGCAGAACGAGATGCCCGCGTTGAATCCGCTGCGGAAACAATAGGGGTCCGCGCCCATCTGTCCGCTGACGTTGAACGGCACGTACCGGCTAAGCCCCGCCGTCATGACCTGATTCTGCAAGGCAGCTTGGTGAAGGTCCTTGTTCAGCAGCGGCGTGATCGTCGCATCCGTGCGCCACAACGGAATCGCGCGCGCACACAATTCCAGGTCGATGCGCCCGCCGCCCGATGCGCAATTGTCGATAGCGATGCCAGGGTGCGCCGACCGCATGTCGTTCCACCATTGGTAGAGGCCTTCCACGTAACGGATCTCTGCCATGCCCACGCGGTCGGGACCGGCCGCCGCATCGAGCTTGCGCCACAGCGGCGTGTATTGCACGGCATTGTCGATCCGTACCCAACTCAGACCGTAGTCGTCGATCAACGCGCCGATGTAGTCGGTGATGTACTGCCGCGCCTCGGGCACGCCGAGATTGAACATGCCCCACCCGCCGCCATCGGGTAGCACCACCCATTCGGGATGCTCAGTGGCCATCAGCGTGCCGGGACTGATGCGTTCTGGTTCGAACCACATGAGAAACTGAAGACCCGCGGCGTGCGTGGCGTCGGCCAATGGCTTCAGTCCGTTCGGGAAACGGGTCGTGTTGAATCCGCGCAACACAGGCAACACGTAGTTTCCCACGGTGGGGAAATTGTCTTTGCCGTAGTATGCGTCGTACCAATAACACTCGAATCCCAAGTCCTTTCCCGCGTTCAAGTGCTCCAGAGCCAACGCTTCCGTGCACGTATCCATTTCGTAAAACGCTGTGCTGAGATGCGCAATCGGCGGCACGACAATATCACCGTTCACGCGCGGCAGAATGTGACGCCGCATCGTGTCACGCCAGAGATTGTGCGCACGAACCTCGTCGTCGCCGTTCCATCGCATAAGCAGAATGCGCGGCGTGCGTATCGACTCGCCGGGGTGCAACGCGAGATGCATGTCCTGCATGCCCGCGCTCAACCCGGCGGCGCTTCCCTGATTCGTTACGGACGCCGTCCACTGGCCGGTCCAGCCGATGCCTGCTGCGACGCCGCCGCCCTTCCACTGCACGTCGAAGAACGGACATGCCCCCGACGACGAACGGCCCGCGTTGGGCGCGAAGGCATGGCTTTGGCCCGCCGTTACCGGCGCGCTGAATGGCATCCAATCGTCCACGCCTCCCGTGCTGCGCAGACTGTGAAATGTAACTGGTGCGGTCGCGTCGCACGCGAAGCTAGCGTCCAGCGCGCGCACGTTTTCCAACGGCGGCGTGTCCGCTGAACCGTGGTTCGTGAAATGAATCGTCCAATCCACTCCCGGACTGTCCGCATAAATCGTCGCAACCGCGCGCACTTCCAGCTTCGTCGCGGGGTCGGTGCAGATGAGTGTGCGCCGTTCGCCCGCATCAATCGGCTCGACAACGACCCGGTGTTCCCACGCCGGCAGCAACTCCGTGGAAGACTTTCCCCCATACACAAACGAAAAGGGCCACGTGTCTTCCGCGCCGCCCGTATGCGGCAGATCATCGACGCGCACTTCCGAGCCGTCCCCCAACTCCACGCGCGCATCCGCCCAATCCGCCTGATCGAACGCACGGCCATCGTCGGCATTGTCCACTATGAGATCAAAGGTGCGCGCTCCTTCGAGCGGCACTTCGATGGTGCGCGGCGCATCGCCCGGACGCATCACGTCCGTCTTGAACAGCACCCGCCCGTCCACCTCGACGCGAAACCGAACGGACGCGACCGAGCCGTCCACGTTTCGATCAATGCCGATATCCGCGCGAAACACCTTCCCCGGCTGCGGCAACGCGACACGGATCGCGGCATGACTATTCAAGCCGATACCGTGCTCGTATGTCTTGTCCCCCAGCCGTATCGGCCCGCCCGCCGTGGCCTTGCCGTACTTCACGTCGCCGGGGCTGTCCTCGTGCGTGACGGCCACGTAGCTGACGGGCGTCTGCCGCACGGTGTCCGCAAAGACGCGCTCCGCCCACGCGCGATTCAGCGCCACGTCATCCGCTCCAAACGCCGCAACCGCCATCACCGCAACCGCACAAAACATCGCCGTCCCCCTCTCCCTTCAAGCGCCGCGTCCGTTCCGGTCCCAGAGGGTGGAATCATACCATTCCCACTACCCGGCGCCATCATTGTCCGTGTTTTGTATCGCCCGTCTTTCGCGTCATACGTCCGATCCGTCGGATCCGCCTTATCCGTCCTATTCCGGCGGCGCGTGCCCAAGCCGCATACGACACGGAAGTGGCAGAACGGGCGCTCGTGAAGACACTGAAGAAGATCCAGCCTTGGCAGGGTTCGCTTTCCCATGCAGGCCGCCAAGTCTGAGGGCGTGGCTGCCCCACATCCGAGCATTCCGCAAGCGTCTCGCGAAAAGACTCTTGGCGGTCCAAACGGAAGGCCCCCTGCATCGATTGCAGGACAACGGATGCAGGGGACGATAATCGTTTCGTTGGTTCCGTCCTCTCTATTCCGTTTCTTCGATCCGTGCCCTAATCCACTTCCCATCTTCCGGGGCATACGTGGCCTTTAGGCGTTTGCCGTTGGCGAGCACCGGCGTGCGCAGAACGAGTTCCGGTTTGGACGCGTCGCTCGACTCGACCTC